>NZ_JAEMQB010000123.1:0-10410 GCF_022759015.1 Tibeticola sp.
GCACGCTGGTCAGCGCCGCGGTCAGGGTCGTCTTGCCATGGTCGACGTGACCAATCGTGCCCACGTTCACGTGCGGCTTGGTCCGCTCGAATTTCTCTTTTGCCATTTTTTCGACTCCGAAAAAAATTGAACCCAACGGAAACCGGGTGGGAGACGACGCCACCCACCCGAATCTGGTGCCCTTGGCGGGAATCGGACCCGCGACCTCTCCCTTACCAAGGGAGTGCTCTACCACTGAGCCACAAGGGCGAAATCTCTGCCACCGACAAACGACCAAGCTGGAGCGGGAGACGGGAATCGAACCCGCGTCATTAGCTTGGAAGGCTAAGGTTCTACCATTGAACTACTCCCGCATCGTTCACGCGGCAGCACGCCCGCGGTGAGTCCATGCGTGGAAAAACCTGTTCCAATCGCTCGTCGCTCGTCTGCTTGCCAAGCCGGCCAACAGCTTGGTGGAGGGGGCTGGATTCGAACCAGCGTAGGCGTAAGCCAACAGATTTACAGTCTGCCCCCTTTAGCCACTCGGGCACCCCTCCGCAGCGCAGCCATCAATTATGCCACGTTTCGGCCGCCACGGCTGGAATTTTTTGAAGGCGACGGCGCTGCGTGGCGTTCGAGTGGGTCGTCTTCACGCATCGGTGAGCACCCACCAATCGATCCGGTCGGCGGTGGCTTGAAAGTGGCTGCCTTCAGCCATGAAGCGACGATGAAAGTCGTTCGAAGGGTGACGGGTCGTGAGTACCGGTGCCGCGACGGGCGGCGCGCCTGCGAGGCTTGCCTCGAAAAACCGCTGCGCGTGGCTTCCCCACAACAGAAACGCCGGGGCTGGAGGTCGTTGCGCCAGCCAGCGCACGATCGCGCCCGTCAGCAGCTGCCAGCCGACGCGGCCGTGGCTGTTGATTTTCCCGACCTCGACGGTCAAGGTCGGATTGAGCAGCAACGCGCCCTGGGTCGCCCAGGCGTCGAGGCGCCCGCTGCGCGGCCGGCGCCAGCCGGGTCGGTCGGCTTCGAGGATGTCGAAGATCCGGCGCAGGGACGGCCGGCTGCTCGTGGGCGCGGAGAAAGCGAGGCCATCGGCATGGCCGGCGCCCGGATAGGGATCCTGCCCGAGGATGACGACTCGGACCTGCTCGGGCGAGACGAGCCGCAAAGCGCGAAAAGGATCTGTCGGGGCCATCGGCGCCGACCCGGACACCCGCCGCACCGCGTCCGAGATGCGCTGCTCGAGTGCCGCATCCCACTCGGGCAGAACGGCGCGCCACGCGTCCGGCGCGTGCGCAAACGCCCGGGGCAGATCGTCGGCCCTCATGCAAACAGTTCGGCCAGCGCGAAGCCAGGGTCCCGCGCGCGCATGAAGGCTTCGCCTACGAGGAATGCGTGTACGTCGGCGTCGCGCAGGCGTTGCACGTCGCTGCGCGTGAGGATGCCGCTTTCGGCGACGACGATGCGATCGGCTGGCACGCGCGGGCGCAAGGCGAGCGTGGTGTCGAGCGTGACCTCGAAGGTCCGTAGGTTCCGGTTGTTGATGCCGATCAGCGGGGTCTGAAGGCGCAGGGCGCGTTCGAGCTCGCCCGCATCGTGGACTTCGACCAGCACGGCCATGTCGAGGTGACGCGCGATGGCCTCGAAGTCGGCCATCTGTGCGTCGTCGAGGCAGGCGGCGATGAGCAAAATCGCATCTGCACCCATGGCGCGCGATTCAAAGACCTGCCAGGGGTCGATGAGAAAGTCTTTGCGCAGCACGGGTAAAGGACAGGAGGCCCGCGCTTGCTTGAGGTAGTCCGCCGAACCCTGGAAAAACGAGGTGTCGGTGAGCACCGAGAGGCAAGCCGCCTGGACGTGCCCGTCGCCCTCGGCATAGCTTTGGGCAATGTCGGCGGCGTAGAAGTCCTCGCGCAGCACGCCGCGCGAAGGGCTGGCTTTTTTGACTTCGGCGATCACCGCGGCCTGCCCCGCGTCGAGCTTGCGGCGCATGGCGCCGAGGAAATCGCGGGTGAGCACGCGGCTTTCGGCGTCGGCGCGCATGGCGGCGAGCGGTTTCTTCTTCTGGCCGGCGGCGACTTCTTCGCGCTTGACGGCCACGATGCGTTGCAAGATGTCGTTCATGGGGTGTCGGGCGGCTTGCGAGCCGCGGCTTCTTGGGTTGGGGGCGGCGCCTTGAGCACTTTGACGATCACCCGGTGCATGACCCAGGCGACGAGCAAAAACAGCACCGAGATGCCGATGGCGATCCAAGCGCCCGGGTCACGCAAGAGGCTGGCCATCTCAGCGCGCTCCGGCCAGTTCGCGGGTGAGCGCGACGAAGCGGTGCAAGCGCTCGCGCGCCGCGCCCGAAGCGATGGCTGCGCGCGCACGGGCGATGCCCTCTCCAATGTCGGCGCAGACATTGGCCGCATACAGCGCCGCGCCGGCGTTGAGGATGACGATGTCGCGCGCCGGGCCGGGCACATCGTCGAGCACCTCGGTCAACAAGCTGCGCGAGGCCTCGGGCGTCTCGACGCGCAGCGCGCGGTTGCTCGCCATCGGCAGGCCGAAGTCTTCGGGATGGATTTCGTATTCGCTGATCTCGCCACCCTTGAGCTCGCCGACGAGGGTGGCCGCGCCGAGACTGATTTCGTCCATGCCGTCGCGGCCGTAGACGACGAGCGCGTGCTCGGCACCGAGCCGCTGCAGCGCGCGCACCTGGATGCCGACGAGATCGGGGTGGAACACGCCCATGAGGATGTTGGGCGCGCCCGCGGGATTGGTCAGGGGGCCGAGGATGTTGAAGATCGTGCGCACGCCGAGTTCGCGCCGCACCGGCGCCACGTTCTTCATGGCCGGATGGTGGTTGGGCGCGAACATGAAGCCGATGCCGACCTCGGCGATACAGCGGGCGATGGCTTCGGGACTGAGGTTGATGTCGGCACCAAGGCTCTCGAGCACATCGGCGCTGCCGCTTTTGCTCGAGACACTGCGCCCGCCGTGCTTGCTGACCCGAGCCCCCGCGGCGGCGGCGACGAACATCGCGCAGGTCGAAATATTGAAGGTCTGCGCGCCGTCCCCGCCGGTGCCGACGATGTCGACGAGGTGCGTGGTGTCGGCCACCGGCACTTTGGTGGAAAACTCCCGCATGACCTGCGCCGCCGCGGTGATTTCACCGATGGTCTCTTTCTTCACGCGCAGGGCCGTGATGAGGGCAGCCGTCATGACCGGCGAGAGCTCGCCGCGCATGATGAGGCGCATGAGATGAAGCATCTCATCGTGAAAGATTTCCCGGTGTTCGATGACGCGCTGCAGCGCTTCCTGGGGCGTGATGGGCATGAAAGGGTCTCCTCGAAAAACATCAGCTCGCCGGGCCGGCGGCACCAGCCAATTTGATACCGAAGGCCACGAACAGCACGCCTGCGGCACGGTCGAGCGCACGGGTGGCGCGCTCGAGCCGGTGGCCGGCGCGGCCCAGCCCATGGCGCATCCACGCCGCCATGGCCGCCCAGCCCAGGTTGACGAGCAAACCGTTGGCGTTGAACAAGAGGCCCAGCGCAATGAACGCGCGTGTCTTGTCGGCCGCGTCGGGCGCGATGAACTGCGGCACGAAGGCCAGGAAGAACAAGGCGACCTTCGGATTGAGCGCGTTGGTCCAAAAGCCGTTCAAAAAGGCATCTTTGAAGCTTTTTACCCCGAACGCCGGCGTGATTCGGTCGTTTGTTGCTATTGATTTGATATCAACCCCTCCGGGATGGCGCAGCAGCCGCAGGCCGACCCAGAGCAGGTAAGCGGCGCCCACGAGCTTGAGCACGAGGAAGGCCTGACCCGAAGCGGCCAGCAGCGCACCCACGCCGGCCGCCGCCGCCACGATGTGCACGAAGCAGCCCGCTGCCACGCCGAGTGCTGCGGCCGCCCCGGCGCGGAAACCCGCGCGCAAGCCCTGCGTGGTCACGCACAGCACATCCGGGCCCGGCGTGAGGTTGAGCAGCAGGCCCGCAGCGACGAACAGCAGGAGATGGTGGGCGTCTGGCATGGCGGCTTCTTCAATGTCCGGGACGGTCAGGACGCGCCGTCGAGGAAGTTCTTCAGCAGCGCGTGCCCATGCTCGGTCAGGATGGACTCGGGGTGGAATTGCACGCCTTGCACGTCGAGCTCGGTGTGCCGCACGCCCATGATCTCGCCGTCGTCCGTCCAGGCCGTGATCTTCAAGCACGAGGGCAGAGTCTCGCGCTCGATGGCCAGCGAGTGGTAGCGGTTGACGGTGTAGCGCTCGGGCAGCCCGGCGAACACGCCCTCTTGCGTGGTGGTGATGATGCTGGTCTTGCCGTGCATGAGCTGCTTCGCCCGCACGATGCGTCCGCCGAAGGCCGCCCCGATGCTCTGGTGCCCGAGGCACACGCCGAGTATGGGCAGCTTGCCGGCGAAATGCTCGATGGCGGCGACCGAAATGCCCGCCTCGGCCGGGGAACACGGCCCCGGCGAGATGACCAGCCGATCCGGCGCGCGCGCGGCGATGCCCTCGAGCGTGATCTCGTCGTTGCGAAACACTTCGACCTCGGCGCCGAGCTCGCCGAAATACTGCACGAGGTTGTAGGTGAACGAATCGTAGTTGTCCACCATCAGGAGCTTGATGCGGTTCGTCATGGCGTTCACTCCAGACCTTCCTCGACCCGTTCGGCCGCACGCAGCAGCGCACGCGCCTTGTGTTCGGTTTCGCGCCATTCCATTTCGGGCACCGAGTCGGCCACCACGCCCGCGGCGGCCTGCACATAGAGCTGGCCGTCCTTGACGATGCCGGTACGGATGGCAATGGCCAGATCCATGTCACCGGCGTAGCTGAGATAGCCGCAAGCGCCACCGTAGAGGCCGCGCTTGCTGGGCTCGAGCTGGTCGATCAGTTCCATCGCGTGAACCTTGGGCGCGCCGGTGAGCGTGCCTGCGGGGAAGGTGGCTTTGAGCACGTCCATGCTGCTCATGCCGTCTTGCAGGAGGCCCTCGACGTTGCTCACGATGTGCATGACATGGCTGTAGCGTTCGACGACGAAGGCCTCGGTGACCTTGACCGAGCCGATTTTGGCGATGCGGCCGATGTCGTTGCGCGCAAGATCGATGAGCATCACATGCTCGGCGCGCTCCTTCGGGTCGGCCAGCAGCTCCTGCTCGATCGCTTGGTCGGCCTCGGGCGTGGCGCCGCGCGGCCGCGTGCCCGCGAGCGGACGGATCGTGACCTTGTCGCCCGCCGCCGTGTGCTCCTGCCGCACCAAAATCTCGGGCGAGGCACCGACGACATGGAAGTCGCCGAAGTGGTAGTAATACATGTACGGGCTCGGGTTGAGCGAGCGCAGCGCGCGGTAGAGCGACAGCGGCGACTCGGTGTAACGCTTCTTGAGTCGCTGCCCGACCTGCACCTGCATGAAGTCGCCCGCCTCGATGAGCCGCTTGGCGCGCTCAACCGCCGCGAGATAGTCGGCCTTGGCGAATTCCCGCTCGACCGGGTAGCTCTGCGTGGGCTTGACCACCGGCGCGCTGACCGAATATTGAAGCTGCTCCTTGAGCTCGCGCAGCCGCTTCTTCGCCGTCAAGTAGGCCTCGGGCTGGGCCGGGTCGGCATAGACGATGAGGTAGAGCTTGCCCGAGAGGTTGTCGATGACGGCCAGTTCCTCGCACTGCAGCAGCAGGATGTCGGGGCAGCCCAGAGTGTCCGGCGGGCACGAATGCACGAGTTTTTTCTCGATGTGCCGCACCGTGTCGTAGCCGAAGTAGCCGGCCAGGCCGCCACAAAAACGCGGCAGCCCCGGGCGCAGCGCCACTTTGAAACGCTGCTGGTAGGCCGCGATGAAATCGAGCGGATTGCCCTGCGCGGTTTCGATCACGACGCCATCGCGCACCACCTCGGTTCGGGCCGCATCGCCAAAGCCGCTGGCGCGCAGCAGCGTGCGCGCGGGCAGGCCAATGAAGCTGTAGCGGCCGAAACGCTCGCCGCCCACGACGGATTCGAGCAAAAAGCTGTAGCGCCCGCCGTCCTTCCCGTGCGCAAGCTTGAGGTAGAGCGACAGCGGGGTTTCGAGGTCGGCAAAGGCCTCGATCATCAGCGGGATGCGGTTAAAGCCTTGGCCGGCGAGGCTTTTGAATTCGAGCTCGGTCATCATGAAGCGCATCTCTTCGGGTGGCCAGACGCAGCACACAGGCCACGTCGGCAGGGGTCATACGGGAAGGGGGTGAGGGCACCGTGCCCGCTGCGGGCGGGAAACCGAACCGGTGCCGAGCGCGCGAAAACGCGCAGGCTCAAAGCGGCAGCACAGGCGAGCGCCGCCAGGGCCAAGCCCCCCGGGGCCGGCTCTGCCCCGGAGCATCCAGCAGCTCAGTGCGTAGCGAAGCGACGTTCATGATGCAGCCAGTTTAGCAAACGTCTCGTCCAAACCGCCAAACCGCATACCCAGCCGCCCAGGGCGCTCGCCATCCCTCGAACAAACCCTGATGCACGACGGCCCGATCGGTCGGACAATCAAGCGCCATCGAACGACCGTTCACATTTCTGAGGAGCCTCGAGATGAATTTTTCCCGCAAACGCTTTCTGATGTCGTGCCTGTTGCTGCTGGCCTCGGGTTGGGCCGCGGCTGCGCCCTTGGAGGTCGCGGGCGTGAAAGTCGACGACAGCGTGGAATTGGCGGGCAAGACGCTGGTGCTCAACGGCGCGGGGGTGCGCACCAAGGCGATCTTCAAGGTCTATGTCGCAGCCCTCTACCTGCCGCAAAAGGCCAACACACCCGAAGCGGTTTTGGCCCTGCAAGGCCCCAAGCGCATGCACATCACCATGATGCGTGAAATCGACACCAATGAACTCGGCAAGTTGTTCACGCGCGGCGTCGAGGACAACACACCCAAAAGCGAAATGTCCAAACTGATTCCGGGCCTGATCCGGATGGGCCAGATCTTTGCCGAGCAGAAGAAGCTCTCGCCCGGTGAAACCTTCAGCATCGACTGGATTCCGGGGAAAGGAACCATCATCACCGTCAAAGGCCAGCCGCAGGGCGAACCGTTCAAGGAACCTGAATTCTTCAACGCCATGATGCGCATCTGGCTCGGCCCCAACCCGGCCGACTGGCGGCTGAAAGACGCCCTGCTCGGCAAACCCGCGTGAACGGCACGGGTGATGGTTTGCCCGGATGGCTGCGGGCATGATTTGGTCTATGCTGAAAGAACGAGTTTTGCCCTATAGGAGCCTTCCATGAACCGTCTGTTCCGTTTCTTTCTGGCGCTTTTTGGCGCCGCCCTCATCGCGCAGGGCGCGCAGGCTGCGGATGCGCCGATCAAGGTGGTCTACCACCTGAACGAAGGCATTCCGCAGGCGTCGCGCGCCATCGGCAACATCCGCAATCACCTGGCGGCCGACCCGACGGTCCAGATCGTCGTCGTCACGCACGGCCTGGGCATCGACTTTCTGCTCGAAGGTGCGACCAACCAGCAAGACCAGCCGTTTGCCGGCTCCATCAGCGACCTGGCCAACAAGGGCGTGGAGTTCCGCGTGTGCAACAACACGCTGGTTGCGCGCAAGATCGACCCCAAGCGGCTCGTGATGGAAGCCAAGATCGTGCCCTCGGGCGTGGCCGAAGTCGCCAAGCTGCAGGCCCGCGAAGGCTACGTCTACCTCAGGCCCTGACTCGGGACACGCTGAACCCGTCCCTCGCAACGGCGCCTTCGGGCGCCGTTGCCCTTTTCGGCCATGGGCAAAGACGGGGACGCTTATCATCAAGCCCATGCACCCGCCCGAGATCGACATCCGCGTCCAAACCCGCTACGTGCCCGAAGCCTCGGAGCCGATCGACGAGGTGTATGGCTTTGCCTACACCATCACGATCACGAATCTGGGCGACGCGGCGGCCCAGCTCATTTCGCGCCATTGGGTGATCGAGGACAGCGACGGCCATCTCGAAGAGGTGCGTGGCCTCGGCGTCGTCGGACACCAGCCGCTGCTGCAGCCCGGCGAATCGTTCGAATACACCAGCGGCTGTCGCCTGCACACGCCCACCGGCACCATGCGCGGCAGCTATCAGTTCGTGACCGAAGAGGGCGACCCCTTCCTCGTCGCCATCCCGCCCTTCGCGCTCGACGCCACCGGACAGCTCGGGCCGCGCACGATGCATTGAACCTCAATCCGGCAGTTGACCGCTACTCGCGACATGCAAGGTCTTAAGGCAACGCTGAACAAGTCCCTCGCGCGCCGCGCATCCCGCGCGCCATCACGGGAACTGATTCAGCGTTGTCTTGATGTCTCAAAAGTCTTGGGTGCGGAGTCCGTTCACCGCTCCCATGAGCGCGACGCGCCCGGACGAGCCACCCAGGCACACCCATGACCCTGCGCATCGGCATCACCGCTCGCTTGCTGCATGAACCGCCGGCGGGCCTGGGCCTGCCGCTCAAGCCTTTGCAGTTCCTCGAGAGCTCCATGGCGCACTGGATCATGGCGCATCGCGCCCTTGCGCTGATGGTTCCCTTCATCGACGAGCACGCGCCCTACGCCATGGACCGTGCGCCGATCGAGGACATCGTGCAGTTGCTCGACGGCCTGGTGCTTCAAGGAGGCGTGGACATTGCCCCCGAGACCTATGGCCAGGCGCCCCTGCCCGGCCCCTGGCCGCACGACCCGGTGCGCGACCGCTACGAGCTTGCGCTGCTGCGCGCCTTCCTCGCCGTGGGCAAGCCGGTGCTGGGCATCTGTCGCGGGGCGCAGCTGCTCAACGTGGCGATGGGCGGCACGCTGGTGCAGGACATCCCCACGCAGCGCCCCGGTGCCGCCGTGCACCAGGACCTCACGCGCTACGACCGCTTGAGCCACCCGGTGCGCTTCCTCGACGGCTCGCTGTTGCAGCATCTTTACGGCCGCGCACCGCATCGCGTCACCAGCATCCACCACCAGTGCGTCGACCGCCTGGGTGCGGGGCTGGTGGTCGAAGCGATCAGCCCCGAGGACGGCATCATCGAAGCCATCCGGGTCGAGGGCGATGCGTTCGCGCTCGCGCTCGGCGTGCAATGGCATCCGGAATTTCACCTCACACCGCGCGATGCAGCCGAGTGCCTGCTCGACAGCGCGCCGATGATGCAGCGCTTCCTCGCCGCCGCCCGCGCCCGCGCCGATCGGCATCGCCGGGTCAGCGCGGCGGGCTCCAGCACCTCGGCCACGGCCCTCCCTCCTGCGCCATGACGTCTGAGCCTCTGCCTGCTGCCGCCCGGTCTTTGGGCGAATTCGAGTTGATCCGCCGCTACTTCCAGCGCGAGGCCGGCCGCGCCGCACCCGGTGTCGCCCTGGGCATCGGCGACGACTGCGCGCTGCTCGCGCCGACGCCGGGGATGCAGATCGCCGTCTCGAGCGACATGCTGGTCGAAGGCCGGCATTTCCTGAGCACCGTTGCGCCCGAGCGGCTGGGCCACAAGGCGCTGGCGGTGAATCTTTCGGACCTTGCGGCCTGCGGCGCGCGGCCGCTGGCCTTCACGCTCGCGCTGGCCCTGCCGCGGCCAGACGCCGCCTGGCTGGAGGGTTTTGCGCGCGGGCTGTTCGCTTTGGCCGATGCGCATGGCTGCGCGCTGGTGGGCGGCGACACCACCGCCGGTCCGCTGAACCTGTGCATCACCGTCTTCGGCGAGGTGCCACCGGGCCAGGCCCTGCGGCGCAGCGGCGCGCGCGTGGGCGACGAGCTGTGGGTCAGCGGCACACCGGGCGAGGCGCGGCTGGCGCTCGAGGTGTTTCGCGGCACGCTCTCGCTGCCGCAGGCCGCGTTCGAGCGCGTGCGCGCACGCATGGAAACCCCGACCCCGCGCGTGGCGCTGGGGCTCGCGCTGCGCGGCATCGCCAGCGCCTGCGCCGACGTGAGCGACGGGCTCGCGGGCGACCTCGGACACATCCTCACCGCAAGCGGCGTCGGCGCGTGCATCGACGCGGCAACTGCTACATCTTTACTAGCGAAGCCGGACCAATTGGCGCTGGGATACGGCGAAATTCCCGCGGAAAAACGTCTGGAGTGGGTGCTCGCCGGGGGCGACGACTACGAACTCGTATTCACGGCCCCGGCCGCGGCGCACGAAGCGGTGTTGCGCGCCGCCCAGGCGGCCGGCACGCCGGTCACGTGCATCGGCACGATCGAAGCCGCGCCGGGCCTGCGCCTGCGCGCTGCCGACGGCCATGTCCGCCCCTGCCCCTACGGCGGCTTCGACCATTTCGCCGCCCGAGTTGCCGCCGAAGTCGGGGTCAGCGCTGCGGATAATGAAACCATGCCCATCGAAACCGCGCCCTCCGCTGCATCCCCCGTAACCCCCGCAGCACGCCCCGCCTCGAGCCTGCCGCCGCTGCCGCCGCGGGCCACGGCGCGCTTCATGCTCGCGCATCCGGCGCATGCGATTGCGCTGGGCTTCGGCTCGGGCCTGTCACCGGTCGCGCCGGGGACGGCC
>NZ_JAEMQB010000137.1:0-22605 GCF_022759015.1 Tibeticola sp.
GAACCACTTTCGCACCGAGCGTGAGCCCGTCGAGGCCTTCACGCACTGGCTGGCCTGATGTATCACCGCCCGAGCGCGCCTTCACCTTGCATTTCTGACGACGTCACCGGAGACCTTCGCTCATGAAAACCACCCGGCGCACCCTTGGGGCCGCAACTCTTGCCCTGGCGATCGCCAGCGTTCCCTCGCTGGCGGTCGCCGCCGACCTCGACGGCTCGGCCCTGTCTGTACTTTGGGCAGTGCCGTTCGCCGGCATTTTGCTGTCGATTGCCCTCATGCCCTTGTTGGCGCCATTTTTCTGGCACCACCACTACGGCAAGGTGGCTGCAGGCTGGGCGCTGGCGTTTCTGCTGCCGTTTGCGGCTGCGTACGGGCCGGGCGCCGCCGGCGGGGTGCTGGTGCATGCGGCGGTGGCCGAATACATTCCCTTCGTGATTCTGCTCACCGCCTTGTTCACGGTGGCCGGCGGCATCTTCATCCGCGGCAACCTGCACGGAAGCCCTGGGCTCAACACCAGCATTCTGGCCATCGGCGCGGTGCTGGCGAGCCTGATGGGCACCACCGGCGCGTCGATGCTGCTGATCCGCCCGCTGATTCGCGCCAACGATAACCGCAAGCACACCGCGCATGTGGTGGTGTTCTTTATTTTCATCGTCTCTAACGCGGGCGGCTCGCTCACGCCGCTGGGCGACCCGCCGCTGTTCCTGGGCTTTCTCAAAGGGGTGGATTTCTTCTGGACCGTCTCGCACATCTTCCCGGAGACCCTGTTCCTGGTGGGCGCCTTGCTGGCGATCTTCTACGCGCTCGACAGCTGGTACTACCACCGCCGCGAGGAGCTTCTGCCCCGCGACCCCACGCCCGACACGCCGCGCCTGGGCTTTGATGGCGCGATCAACTTCGTGCTGCTGCTCGTCATCGTCGGCCTGGTGCTCATGAGCGGGCTTTGGAAGTCCGACGTGGTGTGGCATGTGGCCGGCGCCGAGGTGGGGCTCCCGGGGCTGGTGCGTGACCTGGGGCTCATTGCCGTAGCGGTGGTGTCGCTGGCGATCACGCCCAAGCAGGTGCATGCCGACAACCAGTTCGGCTGGGGCCCGATGCAGGAGGTGGCCAAGCTGTTCGCTGGCATCTTCCTGACCATCGTCCCCGTGATTGCCATGCTCAAGGCTGGCGTCCATGGGCCGTTCGGCGCGGTGGTCTCGGCCGTCACGCGCGCCGACGGCACGCCCGACCCGGCGATGTATTTCTGGGCGACCGGTGCGCTGAGCTCCTTCCTCGACAACGCACCGACCTACCTGGTGTTCTTCAACACCGCGGGCGGCGACCCGGCGGTGCTCATGACCACGCATGCCGCGACCTTGGCTGCGATCTCGGCGGGCGCGGTGTTCATGGGGGCGAACAGCTACATCGGTAACGCGCCGAACCTGATGGTCAAGGCCATCGCCGAGGACCGCGGCGTGAAGATGCCGAGCTTCTTTGGTTACATGCTGTGGTCCTGCGGCATTCTGGTGCCGCTGTTCCTGGCCATGACCTTCATCTTCTTCCGTTGAGGCGCGAACTCATGAGCCGACCAGCCGTTCTGGTGGCGCGTGCCGTGTTTCCCGAGGTGGTGGAGCGTCTGGCCACGCACTTCGAGGTGGAAGCCAACCCCGACGATGTGATCTGGAGCCGGGCTGAGCTCATCGCCCATTTGCAGGGCAAGGCCGGCATGCTGACCACGGGCAGCGAACGCATTGACGCCGATCTGCTCGCCGCGTGCCCGGGGCTGCGCATCGTCGCGAACATGGCCGTGGGCTACAACAATTTCGATGTGGCGGCCATGACGGCGGCGGGTGTGCTGGGCACCAACGCGCCGGACGTGTTGACGGAGACCACGGCGGACTTCGGCATGGCGCTGCTGCTGGCGACCGCGCGGCGGGTGTGCGAGAGCGAGCACTTCCTGCGCGCGGGCCTGTGGAAAAACTGGCGCTACGACCTGTTCCTGGGCGCCGAGGTGCATGGCAGCACGCTGGGGATCATCGGCATGGGGCGCATCGGCCAGGCGGTCGCGCGGCGCGCGGCATTGGGTTTTGGCATGCGGGTGCTGTATCACAACCGGAGCCGGCTCGCCGGCGAGATCGAGGCGGCCTGCGGCGCGCGCTACGTGGAAAAGGACGAGTTGCTGCGCACCGCCGACCATGTGATGCTGGTGTTGCCCTACAGCGCCGAGTCGCACCACACCATCGGTGCGGAAGAGCTCGCGCGGATGAAGCCGACGGCGACGCTGATCAATCTCGCGCGCGGCGGCATCGTCGACGACGCCGCGCTCGCCCGTGCCTTGCGCGAGCGGCGCATCGCCGCGGCGGGGCTCGATGTGTTCGAAGGCGAGCCGCGGGTCCACCCCGATCTGCTGACCGTGCCCAACGTGGTGCTGACGCCCCACATCGCCAGCGCCACGCGCGGCACCCGGCTGGCCATGGCGAACCTGGCAGCGGACAACCTCATCGACTTCTTCACCACGGGCCGGCCGCGCACGCCGGTGAACCCGCAGGTGCTGCGCTGAGTCGATTTTTTCGATCATTTGCCCGTTTGCCTGCATGAATGCATGCTTAGTTGCTACTATTTTGTGATTTTTTTAGGGCGGGGAAACAACAATGCTGGTGTCTGAACTTTGGCTCTGGGGCCTGTCGCTGGCGCTGGTGGTGGCCCTTTCGCTGCTGATGCTGCTGCTGTGGCGCCGCCCGCGGGTGGATCTGCCGCCCGAGTGGGCCGCACGGCTGCAGGCGATGGAGCAAGCGGTGCAAGACACGCGTCTGGCCGTGGCGCAAAACGGGGGGGTGCTCGATGCCATGGCCGACCAGGTGCGCAGCGCCAGCCAGGCCAGCGGGGCGCAGGCCGAGGCCTTGCGCGCGGTGGTGGACGAGCGGTTGGCGCAGGCGGTGGCGGAGTCGCGCAACGGCCGCGCCGAGCTGCTGACCGCGTTTGCCGGGTTCGAGGTCAAGCTCGAACAGCGGCTGGCCAGTTTCGATGCCGCGCTCGCGCAGCGGCTCGCCGCGCTCGAGACGGCGCTCGCGCAGCGGTTGGCCACGATGGACGCGGCGCTCGCGCAGTCGCTTGCGGCCTCGCGCGCGGACTTGAGCGGCGCGCTCGCGGCGATGTCCGCGGCGCTCAAAGACCAGCTCGAGGCCAGCAGCTCGCAGCTGCGCCAACAGTTCGGCGTGCTGCAAGACGGCTTGCAGCAGCAGTCGAGCGTCTTGCAACAAGGACTCTCGCAACAGCTCAGCGCGCTGGTGCAGGGCAGCCAGGCCAATGCCGAGCAGTTGCGCACCGCGCTCAACGAGCGGCTGGCGGCGATTCAGGCCGACAACACCGCCAAGCTCGAAGAAATGCGCCGCACGGTGGACGAAAAGCTCCACGCCACGCTGGAGCAACGCCTGGGCGACTCGTTCAAGCTGGTGAGCGAACGGCTCGAGCAGGTACACAAGGGCCTGGGTGAGATGCAGTCGCTCGCGGGCAGCGTGGGCGACTTGAAGCGCGTCATGACCAATGTGAAAACCCGCGGCACCTGGGGCGAGGTGCAACTGGGCGCGATCATCGACAACGTGCTCACGCCCGAGCAGTACGCGCGCAACGTCAAGGTCGCGCCTGGCAGCGACGAGCTGGTGGAATTCGCCATCCGCCTGCCCGGTCGGCGCGACGAGCAGCCCGTGTGGCTGCCGATCGACGCGAAATACCCGGTCGAGCACTACCAGCGGCTCATGGACGCGCAGGACAGCGCCGACCGCGCCGCCATCATGGCCGCAGGCACGGCCTTCGAGAACTCGCTGCGCTTCGAGGCGAAGAAGATCGCCAGCAAATACATCGCGCCGCCGCACACGACCGACTTTGCGATCCTCTACCTGCCCACCGAAGGTCTGTTCGCCGAGGCGCTGCGCCGCCCGGGCCTGATGGAGGCGCTGCAGAACGAGCACCGGGTGATGGTTTGCGGCCCGGCCAACCTCGCAGCCATGCTCAACAGCCTGCAGATGGGGTTCAAGACCTTGGCGATCGAAAAGCGCTCATCCGAGGTGTGGGCGGTGCTCGGTCAGGTGAAGACCGAATTCATGAAGTTTGGCGACGCGCTCGACGCCGCCAAGAAGTCCATCGACACCGCCGCCAAGAAGTTCGACGACGTCGGCGTGCGTACCCGCGCCATCCAGCGCAAGCTGCGCGACGTACAGGAACTGCCGGCGCCGGAGTCGCCCGCTGGCTTGGACCCGCAGGCGCTGCTGGGCCCAGCGGACTGAAACGCTGCCGCTGGTCATGCTCCGCCGCGCTGCTGCGCTCGAATGGCTGGCGACGCTGCGCTGGCCTTTGCCGGCGGTCCTCAGTTGGGGGGTGGCGGCTATGGCCTATGCGGGCCTGCGTGTCCTGACGCTCGGGCCATGGCCCGCGGCCATCGGCGCCAGCGTGCTGGCTGTGGGGCTGGCAAGCCAGACCCCCACCACGGGGATGCGGCGCGCGTGGATGGCGCTGGGCTTCCCACTGGCCTGGGCCTTGCTGCAGGGCACGGGTGAGAGCGCCGGTGCGGCCCAAGCCGCTTGGGCTTGGTTGCTGGGCTTGGCCGCCTTGCTCGCGCTCTATCCGCTCGGGGCCTGGCGCGACGCCCCTTTGTTCCCGACGCCGCACGACGCCTTCGAGGGCCTGGCCGCCGCGCTGCCTTTGGGGCCGGAGCCCACCGTGCTCGACGCGGGCTGCGGCCTCGGCGATGGTTTGCTGGCGCTGGCCCGGGCGTGGCCACAGGCCCGGCTCGAAGGAGTGGAGCGCAGCGCCGTGCTCGCCTGGCTGTGCGCGCGGCGGCTGCCTCAGGCGCACATCCGCCGCGGGGACTTGTGGCAAGCCGACTGGTCGGTGGCGGATCTGGTCTATCTGTTCCAGCGCCCGGAGAGCATGCCCAGGGCATGGGACAAAGCCCAGCGCGACATGCGCCCCGGCACTTGGTTGGCAAGCCTGGAGTTCCCCATTCCCGGCCGCCCCGCCGATGCTGAGTTCCGCTGCCCCGACGGGCGCATCCTGTGGCTCTACCGCATTCCGGCCAGCAGCCCTCGGAGCGGCGGGCAATAGGCTGGGGAAAGTCCGGATGACAGGCGCAGCGCCTTCGTTTCGAATCCAAGCCTTACTCGGTACGGTATTTCGGGCTGCCTGAGTCACGCGCGCAGCACACACCGGACGGTCGGTGTGCGCCGCTTGCGGGTGGTTCAGCCCGGCCGAGATGCCGTCATACGCGCCAGGTTCCACATCGTTTCCCACACTCACGCCCATGAAGCTGCTTCCTCCCCTGCGCTTGCTGATCGTTGCGATCTTGTTGAGCCTCCTGGCGCACGCGGCGCATGCGGACGCGCCGTACCAGCGGGGGAATCCCCTGCCGGCATCCAGCCTGAACGAGCAGATGAGCCGGGTGGAAAAAAAGCTCGAGGCGGCCGGTTTTCGGCTGCTGGGCCGCCACCAGCCCAAGGGCCTGGGCGAGCGCGGCGTCGTGGTCTACACCGATGCGGCGCTGCTCGATGCCATCGGCAAGGTCGGCGGCCATGCCATTTTGGCCGCGCCGCAGCGGGTGGGCGTGAGCGCTTCCGGTGAACTCAGCTACACACGGCCCGAATACTGGTTGCGGGCGTATTTCCGGGATCAGTTTGCGCTCGCCGCGCCGGTTGCGCGGGCGATGCAAGGGCGGCTGGAGCAGGCGCTGGGCCGCGGCGAGGTGTTCGGTGGCGATGTCCCGGAACAGACGCTGGCCGACTATCGCTACATGGCTGGGATGGAGCGGCTCGATTCGTTCCGTGCGGAATTGATCGATCTCCAGCAGTTCGACGCCGCGGTTCGGACCGTGCGCAGCCGGCTTGCTGAGCATGTCGCGGACACCGCACCGGTGTACGAACTCGTGCTGCCCGAGCACAAGCTGGCCGTCTGGGGTGTTGCGCTCAACAGCGCGCGCGACGGCGAGGGCGTTTGGGTCAACAAGCTCGGCCCCGTCGGGCCGCAGAACATCGCGGCGCTCCCTTATGAGATCTACGTGATCGGCGGCAAAATCTATTCGCCGGCGGCGCGCTTTCGCATCGCGCTGGCGTGGCCCTCACTCGACCTCGGGCAGTTCATGAGCATCCGCTACACCCCCGATGCCATTGCCGCGACCATGCGGCGTGTGGCCAATGTGCCGGATTTGGTGCAACTGGCCAACTGAGCCTGAATCCGGGCATTCAAACCGGGCGGGCCAGCCCGTAGAAGTCGCGAATGAGGTTCCAGGCCGTCAGCGGATCGTCGACGAAGTGCAGCAGGTCGAGGTCTTCGGGGGAGATCACGCCTTCTTCGACCAGCAGATCGAAGTTGATGAGCCGCTTCCAGTACGCGCTGCCAAAGAGCAGGATGGGCACGGGCTTGGCCTTCTTCGTCTGCACCAGGGTGACGACTTCGAACAGTTCATCGAGCGTGCCAAAGCCGCCGGGAAAAGTCACGAGCGCCTTGGCACGCATCATGAAGTGCATCTTGCGCAGCGCGAAGTAGTGGAACTTGAAACTCAGCTCCGGCGTGACGTAGGGGTTGGCATGCTGCTCGTGCGGCAGTGAGATGTTGAGCGCGACCGAGGGCGCGCCCACATCGTGCGCGCCGCGGGTGGCTGCTTCCATGATGCCTGGGCCGCCGCCGGTACAGATGTAGAGGCGTTGCTCGGCGGGGCAGGCCAGGCTGTCGGTCGCGACCAGGCGCGCGAATTCCCGCGCCTGCGCGTACCACTGCGCGTTGCGCAGGTCGCGCTCGGCCCGGCGGATGGCCTCGGGCTCGCCTTCGGCCTGTGCAGCGGCAAACGCGCGCTGCGCGACGTCGGGCGGGAGCATACGGGCGCTGCCAAAGACGACGATGGTGTTTTCGACGCCAGCTTCGCTTTGCATCAAGTCGGGCTTGAGCATCTCGAGCTGCAAGCGGATGCCGCGGGTTTCACGCCGCAGCAGGAACTCGGGGTCGGCGAACGCCAGTCGGTAGGCGTCGCGCTTGAGTGTTCCCCCGGCGACGGCGTGGTTTTGCAGCTCAGCCCAGGCATCGGCGATGCGGCGTTCGGTGATGTCTTGCGTGGTTTCCATGGTGCGAGTGGTCGGCGCGAGGCAAAAGAAAAAAGGCTCCGAATGGAGCCTTGTCGGTCGCGGGCGTCGTTCAGACGCGTTTTTTGTATTCACCCGTGCGGGTGTCGATTTCGATCTTGTCGCCCTGGTCGACGAAGAGCGGAACCGCCACTTCGAAGCCAGTGGCGATCTTCGCTGGCTTCAACACCTTGCCCGAGGTGTCGCCCTTGACGGCGGGTTCGGTCCAGGTGATTTCGCGCACGACGGTCGTGGGCAGTTCGACGGAAATGGCCTTGCCGTCGTAGAAGACGACTTCCGCGCTCATCCCATCTTCGAGGTAGTTGAGCGCGTCGCCCATGTTCTCGGCCTCGACCTCATACTGGTTGTAGTCGCTGTCCATCCAGACGTACATCGGATCGGCGAAGTAGGAGTAGGTGCACTCCTTTTTGTCCAGAATGATCTGGTCCATTTTGTCGTCGGCCTTGAAGACGACTTCGGTGCCGAAGTTGTTCAGCAGGCTTTTGAGCTTCATGCGCACCGTGGCGGCGTTGCGGCCACCACGGCTGTATTCGGTCTTCAAGACGACCATCGGGTCTTTGCCGTGCATGATGACGTTGCCGGCGCGAATTTCCTGTGCGATTTTCATAGGGCTTCCAGTGAAGTGGGGCTGCTGTGCGCAAGCCCGACACAATCCCCGTGCTGAGCGGGGTGGCTCGCGTAAGCGGCAAGGATCAAGAAAGGGACAAAGAGCTTGCCTCTTTGCAAAGCCTCTAATTCTAGCCTTTTTCGCTGCCGCGCAGATGCACGAAGCGGCGCAGCTGGGTGAGCAAGTCGTCCTGCGCCAGCAGCCGCGCACGTGCGCGCTGCACGCACGCGCCCCAGCCGGCGAGGTCGGGTGTGGGCAGGGTGCCCGTGGCCAGAGCATTCCAGATCCTGTGAAAGGCCCGCAGATCGGCGGGGGCCTCGAGCCAGTCAAGGAAAGCGTCGAGCTTGGCCGCGTGCGCGCCGTCGTCCTGCGGGTAGATGTTCCAGATGAAAGGCTTCCCTGCCCAGAGCGCGCGCACCAGCGAATCTTCCCCGCGCACGAAGTTGAGGTCTGCTGCCCAAAGCAGGTGGTCGTAATCAGTCTGCGTGAGGGCTGGAAGGTATGAAACTTGTAGCGCTTGCGCACCGTTTTGCGCAGGGGTTACCGAGTTTTCAGCGCAAAAATGGCCGCGGACGGCCGCAGCGGCGCGCCCATGCGTCACCCACAGCTGCACGGGTTGCCCCGTGCCCGATCCACCCGCGGCGAGAGCGTCGAGCCAAGCCCCCAGCGCGGGCGGCTCGTAGCAAAAAAGGCTGATGCGCAGCGCCTCGCCCGAGGGCAGCCGCTGCCGCTCCCGCCAACGCGCCGCGTCGAAGGCGGCCTGGCGGGCGAACAAATCGGGCTCGCGCAGCAAGCCGCCGGTGCGCTCGGTGTAGCCCGGAAAGAAGAAATGCCGCGTGCGCCCCCGCGCTGGCCCGTGCAGGATGGGCGAGGGCAGGCCGTGACTGCGCTCGACGTAGGTTTCGGCCGAGAGGTATTCGAGGTTGACCCAGACCGGGTTTTTTGAAGCTTTTGCGCCGGATGCCGGCGTGAAACGGTCATGTTGCGCTATGAATTCAGGATCGATGTCGCAACCGAACAATTCCACCCACACGTCCGCGGGGCCCTGCGCGAGCGCGTCGGCCGCGAAAGGCTGCGTCCAAGGCCGCACCTGCACGCGTGGCCAGCGGCCTTCGAGCGCCCCCGGGGCCATCCAGGCCAGCGCCTCGGGCGCGTCGACCCAGAGCTGCACCGTGTCGCCGCTCGCGGCGATCTGGCTCGCCAGCCGCCAGGCGACGCCGAGGTCGCCGTAGTTGTCGATGACGCGACAGAACAGCGCCCAGTGCATGGGGCCTGCCTCTAGGGTGTCTCGCATCCCGATCAGCCGCCGCAGGGACGGTACAGGTCCAGCTCGGGCCGGTAGGCCGAGGTCTGCACGCCAAGCAGCCCCAGCACCGAGTGGAAGTAATGGTCGTGTGACACGCGCTCGTCTTGCCGCGCCTTCAGGCAGGCGGTCGAGATGCCGCGCTCGCGCGCGTAGCGGTTCGACAGCCACGTGATCCAGGGCACATGCTTTTGCACATCGGGTGCGATGCCGTAGGGCAGGCCGTGCAGGTAGAGGTTGTTCTCGCCGAGCGACTCGCCATGGTCCGAGAGGTAAATCATCGCCGGGCTCCAGGCGCTTTCGCGGGACTTGAGCCAAGTGATCGTCTGCGCGAGCACATGGTCGGTGTAGGCGATGGTGTTGTCGTAGGCATTGACGACCTGCTCGCGCGTGCACTCTTGCAGTGCGTTGCTGGTGCATTCGGGCAGGAAGCGCTTGAACGCCGGCGGCGAGCGTTTGAAATACGCTGGGCCGTGGCTGCCCATCTGGTGCAGCACCAGCACCACGCCACGCGCGCGGCGCTCGGGGTCGAGCGCGGCGATGCGTTCGTCGAGGCCGCGGAGCATGATTTCGTCAAAGCACTCTCCGCCGCTACACAGCGCCGGGTCCTTCAGCTCGGCCGTGCTCACGTGCGGCGTGCGGTCGCACACGCCTTTGCAGCCCGATTGGTTGTCGATCCACAGCACTGCAAGGCCCGCGTGCTGCAACACGTCGAGCAGCGTCTCGCTGTTGTAGGGGCGCCGCTCAAATTCGTCGCGCGGCAGCGCCGAGAACAGGCAGGGTACGGACGCCGCCGTGTTCGTGCCGCAGGACCAGGCGTTGCGCTGGTTGATGATGTCTTCGCGCGCGAGTTCGGGCGTGGTTGCGCGCGCATAGCCGTTGAGCGAGAAGTTGTCGGCACGCGCCGTCTCGCCGAGCACCAGCACCAGCAGCGGCGGCTTTGCGCCCGCAGGGCGCGGGGCGAGCCGCGCGTCCTGCCCCAGTGGCTCGAGTCGCCGCGTGTCACGCTTGAACGGCGTGGCCGCGACGTCGGCCAGCGCCCATACCGAGTTGAGCGGATTGATGAGGTAGCGCAACTGCGTGTGGTTGCGCATCACCGAGGAAAAGTCCTGGAAGATCGCCATCAGCGCGCCAGACGTGAGCGCAAGCCCGCCAACGATCAGCGCCAGATGCACACCGAGTTGCCGCCCCAGCGGCTGCGGCTGCAGAGGCCGCCGCCAGACCCACCACAGCCCCGGCCCCGCCAGGCCCAGGAGCGCCAGCGCGAGCTTGAGGTTCAGCAGATCGCCAACTTCTCGGGGGTCGGTCTGCACCACGTTGACCATCATCGTCGGGTCGATGACGACGCCGTAGCTCAGCATGAAATACGCGCCCACCGCCGTCGCAACGAGCAGCAGAGAGAGCAGCGGCCGCAGCAGCCGTCCCCAGCCCAGCGCCGCCACCAGCGCCACCAGCAGCCCCGCGATGCCCAGCGCAAAGCCAAGCGCGAACGCCAGCCCGCGCGGCCCGCTCACCTCGGGAAGGGCGCGGATTTGCTGCCACAACGCCAGGTTGCCGACGCTGGCCATCCAGACGCAGACCGCGAGGATGAGCGTGTGCCGCGCCTGGGTGCGATGGGCGCCCGCGTCCGCCGTGGATGTGGGGCGTTTGGGCGAGTCTGTGACCGAGATGTGTGCGCTCATGAACGATGGAAACACCTGGAGCCGGGCACTCAGGCCGGCCAGACCGAGCCGTGCTCGGGCACGCGGGCGCGCCAGTGCAGCTGATGCTCGATGCGTTGTCGCAGCGCGTCACTGGCGCCGATTTCGCCATGCACGACATACACCTGCCCGGGCGGCTGCGGCAATCGGCGCAGCCAGGTCATGAGTTGCTCGCTGTCCGCGTGGGAAGAGGCCGTGCGCAGTTGCACCACCTCGGCAGCGACCCAGACGTCTTGCCCATGGATGCGGATCGAGGTTTCACCGGCCGCCAGCCGCGCACCGCGCGTGCCCGGCGTCTGATAGCCGGTCAGGATGATCATGTTGCGATGGTCGCCCGCATAGTGCGCCAGATGATGAAGCACCCGCCCGCCCGTGGCCATGCCCGAGGCCGCAAGGATCACCATCGGGCCGTGCTGCGCCGCCAAGGCCTTGCTCTGCTCCGGGGTTTCGATGAAGTGCGCGACCTTGGCCATCGCACGGACTTCGTCTGGGCTGAGCTTGTGCGAGCCTGGGTGGTCGATGAAAACCTGGGTGCTGTGGATGGCCATCGGGCTGTCGAGATAGACCGGCAGACCGTGCGGGATGCGCCCCTGGGCCTTGAGCGTCGCAATCGCGTGCAGCAGCGTCTGCGCGCGGCCGACCGCGAAGACTGGCACGACCGCGATGCCGCCGCGCCGTGCGACGCGTTCGAGCGCGGGCGCCAGTTCGTCGAGGACGGTGCCTTCTGGGTGGTGGCGGTCACCGTAGGTCGACTCGATCAACAGCGTATCGGCCGCGGGCGGATCGGCGGGCGGCTTCATGATGAGGTCGTCGCTGCGCCCGAGGTCGCCTGAGAACAGAATGCGGCGCCCGCCGACTTCGAGCAGCACGCTGGCCGCACCGATGATGTGCCCCGCCGGAATGAAGCTCACGCGCCAGCCCCGGTGCGGCTCGAACGTGTGAAAGAAGGGCACGGTATGAAACAGCCGCAAGCTGTCGAGCGCGTCCTGCCGGGTGTAGAGCGGCAAGGCCGGGTGATGCTTGGAAAACCCATGCCGGTTGGCGAACGCGGCGTCCTCTTCCTGCAGATGGCCGCTGTCGGGCAACAGAATCGCGCACAGGTCGCGCGTGCCCGGCGTGGCATGTACCCGGCCGCGAAAGCCCTCCTTGGCCAGCAGCGGCAGATAGCCGCTGTGGTCGAGGTGGGCGTGCGTGAGCACGACCGAATCGATCCGGCTCGGAACGACCGGTAAGGGACGCCAATTGCGTTCGCGCAGCGGCTTGTAGCCCTGAAACAGGCCGCAGTCGACCAACACCCGAACACCGGCATGTTCGACCAGGTACTTCGAGCCCGTGACGGTCTGCGCGCCGCCGAGGAAAGTGATGTTGACGCTCATGAGCGATCGCCCCAGGAAAAGATTGCCCGATGGATGCGCGGCCGGCGGCAGGGGTCTCGGGCCGCACCGCCCACCCCGGTCAGTGCCTGCATGCTTCAGGCGGCCGTGAAGAAGCGCTTGATGCGCTCGGCCCAGCTGCTGCCGTCGGGCGAGTGCTTGGCGCCGCCCTTACGCAAGGACTCGTCGAGTTCCTTGAGCAGCTTCTTTTGATGCTCGGTCAACTTGACCGGCGTTTCGACGCGGACATGGCAATAGAGGTCGCCCGGCGTGGCCGAGCGCACACCCTTGATGCCCCGGCCGCGCAGCCGGAAGCGTTTGCCGGTTTGCGTGCCCTCGGGGATGTCGATCGTGGCGCTGCCCTCGAGCAAAGTCGGAACTTCGATTTCCCCCCCGAGCGCCGCCGTGGCGAAACTGATCGGCACCTCGCAGTGCAGATCGTCGCCGTCGCGCTCGAAGACATCGTGCTTCTTGACCCGCACCTCGATGTAGAGGTCGCCCGCGGGCCCGCCGTTCTTGCCGGGCTCACCGTTGCCGCTGCTGCGGATGCGCATGCCGTCATCGATACCGGCGGGAATCTTGACTTCGAGCGTCTTGTGTTTGCGCACACGGCCTTGCCCATGGCAACTCGGGCAGGGCTCGGGAATGATCTGGCCGGTGCCGTGGCATTGCGGGCAGGTTTGCTGGACGCTGAAGAAACCTTGGCGCAGTTGCACCACACCGGCCCCGTGGCAGGTGGTGCAAGTGATCGGGCGGGTGCCGGGCTTGGCGCCGCTGCCGTGGCAGCTGTCGCAGTTTTCCCAGCTGGGGATGCGGATCTGCGTCTCCTTGCCGGCTGCGGCCTCTTCGAGCGTGATCTCGAGCACGTAGCTGAGGTCGGCTCCCCGGTACACCTGCCGGCCGCCGCGGCCACGCCCTTGGCCAAAGAGATCGCCGAAGATGTCGCCAAACGCCTCGGCGAAGCCGCCAAACCCGTCACCACCACCGCCGCCGAAGCCACCCATGTTCGGATCGACACCGGCGTGGCCGAATTGATCGTAAGCCGCGCGCTTTTGGGCGTCGCAGAGGGTTTCGTAGGCCTCCTTGACCTCTTTGAAGCGCGCTTCCGCCTCTTTGAGCCCTTCCCCGTGGTTGCGGTCGGGGTGATATTTCATGGCGAGGCGCCGGTACGCCTTCTTGATTTCTTCTTCCGATGCGTTGCGGGCAACGCCCAGAACTTCGTAATAGTCGCGTTTGGCCATTGCGTTCCTGCTCTCAAACCCGTTGCGCAACAACGCCGCGCCGGGTCATTTTCCAGGGGAAAACAACTCGACGCGGCGTCGCTGCAAAGAGCGGAGCAGTCAGAGGAGCTGCTCCGCTGTTTGCCACCAAGGCGCTCAGTCTTTCTTGACTTCCTTGACCTCGGCGTCGACGACATCGTCGTCGCCGCTGCTGCCGCTCGTGCCCGCGCCCTGAGCGCTCGCACCGCCGGCCGACTGCTGCGCCTGCTGGGCATACATTTTCTCACCCAGCTTTTGGCTTGCAGCCATCAGGGCATTGGTCTTGGCCTCGATGGCGGCCTTGTCCTCGCCCTTGATCGCTTCCTCGAGGTCTTTGATGGCGGCCTCGATTTGCGCTTTTTCGGACGCATCGACCTTGTCGCCGTGTTCGGCCAAGCTCTTCTTGACCGAGTGCACGGTGGCATCGGCCTGGTTGCGCGCTTGTACCAGCTCGACGCGCTTCTTGTCCTCGGCGGCATGCAGCTCGGCGTCCTTGACCATCTTCTCGATCTCGGCCTCGGACAAGCCCGAATTCGCCTTGATCGTGATCTTGTTCTCCTTGCCCGTGCCCTTGTCCTTCGCGCTCACGTGCAAGATGCCGTTGGCGTCGATGTCGAAGGTCACCTCGATCTGCGGCATGCCACGCGGGGCCGGCGCAATGCCCTCGAGATTGAATTCGCCCAGCAGCTTGTTGGCTGCGGCAATTTCACGCTCGCCCTGATAGACCTTGATGGTCACCGCCGGCTGGTTGTCTTCCGCGGTCGAGAAGGTCTGCGAGAACTTCGTCGGGATGGTCGTGTTCTTCGGAATCATCTTCGTCATCACACCACCCATCGTCTCGATACCGAGCGACAGCGGCGTCACGTCGAGCAGCAGCACGTCTTTGCGCTCACCCGAGAGCACCTGACCCTGGATGGCGGCGCCGATGGCCACCGCTTCGTCCGGGTTGACGTCCTTGCGCGGCTCCTTGCCGAAGAATTCCTTGACCTTCTCCTGCACCTTGGGCATGCGCGTCATGCCGCCGACGAGAATCACGTCCTGGATGTCGTTGACCGACACCCCGGCGTCCTTGATCGCGGTGCGGCAGGGCGCGATCGTGCGCTCGATCAGGTCTTCGACCAGGCTTTCGAGCTTGGCACGCGTGAGCTTGATGTTCAGGTGCTTCGGCCCCGACGCATCGGCCGTGATGTAGGGCAGGTTGATGTCGGTCGAGGTCGAACCCGACAGCTCGATCTTGGCCTTCTCGGCGGCGTCCTTGAGGCGCTGCAGGGCCAGCACGTCCTTGGACAGATCGACACCAGACTCTTTCTTGAACTCGGTGACGATGTAATCCATGATGCGCTGGTCGAAGTCCTCACCGCCGAGGAAGGTGTCGCCATTGGTCGACAGGACCTCGAACTGCTTCTCGCCATCGACGTCGGCAATTTCGATGATCGAGATGTCGAACGTACCGCCGCCCAGGTCATAGACCGCGATCTTGCGGTCGCCCTTGGTCGCCTTGTCGAGGCCGAAGGCCAGTGCCGCCGCCGTGGGCTCGTTGATGATGCGCTTGACTTCGAGGCCCGCGATGCGGCCGGCGTCCTTGGTGGCTTGACGCTGGGCGTCATTGAAGTAGGCGGGCACCGTGATGACCGCCTCGGTCACCTCTTCGCCCAGGTAATCCTCGGCAGTCTTCTTCATTTTGCGCAGCACTTCGGCGCTGATCTGCTGCGGGGCGAGCTTCTTGCCACGCACTTCGACCCATGCGTCGCCGTTGTCGGCGGGCACGATCTTGTAGGGCATGAGCTCGATGTCTTTTTGGACTTCGGGGTCGGTGAACTTGCGGCCGATCAGACGCTTGACCGCATAAATCGTGTTCTTCGCGTTGGTGACGGCCTGGCGCTTGGCCGGCGCGCCGACGAGGATCTCGCCGTTTTCGAGGTAAGCGACGATCGAAGGCGTGGTGCGGGCACCCTCGGCGTTTTCGATGACTTTGGGCGTGTTGCCCTCCATTACCGCGACGCAGCTGTTGGTCGTGCCCAGGTCGATACCGATGATTTTTGCCATGTTGATTTGCTCCGTTGGGTCAATGATTTTTGGTGGGCCAAGCAGCTCTTGCCGACCCCGTTGTCTTCTAAATGCGGCTGCCCGGCGCGGTTTCAAGGCGGGGCGGGCTGCCCCGCCCGGATGCGGCGCCCTTTGCAGGCTTTAGCCGCCTTGCCCGGGCG
Source organism: Tibeticola sp. (assembly GCF_022759015.1). Classification (NCBI taxonomy): domain Bacteria; kingdom Pseudomonadati; phylum Pseudomonadota; class Betaproteobacteria; order Burkholderiales; family Comamonadaceae; genus Tibeticola; species Tibeticola sp. The sequence continues at coordinate 15,553 of NZ_JAEMQB010000137.1, forward strand.
TGACGGTCACGAGCGCAGGGCGCAACACGCGGTCGGCAATCAGGTAGCCCTTTTGCAGCACGGCGACCACGGTGTTCGGCTCCTGGTTGGCCTCGGCAACGCTGATCGCCTGGTGCAGGTTCGGGTCGAAGCGGGTGCCAGGGGCCGGGTCGATCGGCACCACTTTGTTGCGTTCGAGCGCAGCGCGCAACTGCCGCAGGGTGGCTTCCGCGCCTTCGCGGATTTGTTCGGTCGTCGCATGTTGCACGGCCAAGCCCGCCTCCAGGCTATCGACGACGGGCAGCAGGCTCTCGGCGAAGCTTTCGAGCGCAAACTTGCGCGCCTTGGCGATTTCTTCCTCGGCGCGGCGACGGGCGTTTTGCACGTCGGCCTGGGCGCGCAGGTATTGCTCGCTCAGCTCGGCGTTTTTTGCCCGCAACTGCTCGATTTCCGCCTGCAGCGCCGCGCGCTCATCGGTCGCAGCCGTAGGCTGGGCTTGCGAGGCTTCGGCCTCGTTCGGGTTTTGCGTGTTGGAGTTGGTTTGGGTTTCGGCCATGGGGTTCAAAGGAAGCAAACAGCCGGGATGTCCCGGTTGTGGGGATGAATCGAGAGGAAGAAATACGGGTCCATCGCGCCGACAGACCCATCGGGCAGGCAACTGGGGGTCAGCCCAGAAAATTCAAGAGGCTGAAGGCAACGCTGAACCAGTTCCGCGCGCGCCGCGCAGGGGGCAGGGCTCAGGCGCTGCGCCATTCGGGAAAGCCGGGCCGTGTCCCGATCCCTTGGGAAACGCTGAATCAATGGCTGCGCGGGCGAATCGCTGTGTTGCGCGGTGCTCGCTCCCTCGCCTATCTATTTGATATGTCTCGGTCGCTGCGCTCCGTGCGCCTTGCGCTTCATCCCGCTCGCCGATTTCTTCAGCGTTTCCCTTGCTCATTCCGCTGCCGCCGCCTTGCGCGCCTGGGCCGCTGCCCATTTTGCGGCGAACGCCTGCAGATCCGAGAGGCGCTTGACCAGGTCGAGCCCGCTGGCCGTGAGCCGGTAGCCTTCGTTACCGTGGGCGATGAGCCCGGCCGCGCGCAGAGCCTTCAGCCGCGTGTTCAGGGTGTTGGGGGTGATGCCGCCGACGCTGTCTTGCAGCAGCCGAAAGGTTTGCGGGTGTCCATCGCGCAGCGCCCACAGCACACGCATGGCATAGCGGGTCTCGAGCAGAGCCAGTAACTGGCCGATGGCGGCGGTGTCTTTGGAACTCATGGCGATGTTCTCCTTCGATCTCGATCGTGCCCGTTGCGTGCCGGCCTCTCAGGCTAGGCGCAATTAGGGCAACGCTGAATAAGTTCCCGCGATGGTGCGCGCCCGGCTGCGGGATGGGATGCGAGGCGCAAATCCTCGCCATAGCCGCAGCTATGGCGAGGATTTGCTTTCGACGCAGACCGCCCGCAGCCGGGATGCGCGACGCGCGAGGGACTTGTTCAGCGTTGCCTTAGCTCCCTGGAAGGCTGGTGTTGCCCCCAGGCGCGGCGCCCGAGCCTGCACCAGGTGTGTGCCCGGCCACGCTGCGGCAACTATAGCGCAAAGTGACTCGATGCTACACCTTTCATAGCTGGGGGGCTTCTCGTCGAGCCCGGTCGGGCCGAACCCGAAGCGCTTCGGGTAGACGGAGCAGCGTTTGCGACGAAAATACCGGACTTCGGTCAACGCTGAACCGGCCGCTCGCGCGCGATCGCGGCAGCGGATTCGGCGTTGCATGAGTGCTGCCCAACGCGGCCACCTTTTATTTCATCTGAACTCAAGCGTCCTTCGTCGTGAACTCAACTGCATCTCACCCCCTGGATCTGGCCCAACTCGATGCGCTCACCGGGGGTGCCTTTACGGCGCCGACTTCCGGGGAACGCGCGGCGCGTGTGCGCGATTGGCTCGCCACCGAGCCTTCTGCCGAACTGATGCAGGCGGTCTTCAAAGAACTCAGCGTCAAGGACAAGGGCGCGGCGCGGCCGCTGCGCGAGCGGCTCGACGAGCTGCGCCGCGCCAAGGCGCAAGAGGCTTTGGCCGCGCAGTGGGCCGAGCGTGCCCGGGCGCTGCTGGCTGCGCCGCGGTTTTCGATCGCCGACGCCCTGGCTTGGCAACGGGATGCGGCCCGTGCGGGCGCGCCGCTGTCTCGTGAACCTCTGGCGGGTTTGCGGGCCGCGCTGGCCGAGCGCATCAAGGCGGTCGAGGATTTGCAGAACCAGGTGATGGTGCTGCGGGAGGCCTCGGTGCTGCTCGCGCAGCGCATCGAGATCCTCTCCACCCGGAGCTGGAAAGATGCCCAGGCGGCCGCCCCGGTGCTGCGTGAAGACGTGGCGCGTTGGCTGGCCCAGGTCGAAGCGTTGCGCCAGCAGCCCGATTGGTCCGTCATGGACCCGAAGTACGCGCCCATGCTCGATGCGGCGCAGAGCCAGCTTCAAATCGTTTGGGACGCGTTTACCGCCGCCTTGGCCCAGGCCGAGGCGGCTGCCGCCGACCCATCCGTCGCGCCGCCCCCGGTGCCGGTGTGGGCGGCGGAGATTCGCGCCGCACGCGGCGAATCAACTGAGGCACCCGACGCCGAACGTCATCGGCCCAAGGTCGACCCGGCCGAGCGGCAAGCCCGGCGCGAAGCGGCGCTCGCAGCCGTCGTGCCGCTGCTCGAGCGGCTTGAGCGGGAGGTGGCCGAGGGACACGGCAAAGCCAGTGCCGGCGTCGCGGCGGCGCTGCGCGAGGCCTTCAAGACGCATGCGCGGCATCTCGAGGCAGCGATCGAATCGCGCGTGCACGCGGCGCTGGCCGCAGCCGGCGAGCTCGAAGGCTGGGCCCGTTGGCGTGCGGACCAGATCCGCGAGGAGTTGATCCAAAAAGCCCAGGCGCTGGTGGACGGCGAACATGCGCCGCAAGGCCGCAAGCTCCAGGAAGCGCTGCGAGCCCTGCGGGAGCAGTGGAAGGCCACCGACCAGAGCGGCGTGCCGAACCATGCGCTCTGGAAGCGGTTTGACGAGGCCTGCACCGCAGCCCACGCCCGGGTGGAGGCCTGGCTCGAGCAAGTGCGCGCCGAAGCCGCAGCCCACCGCGCCGAGCGCCTGGCCTTGATCGACGAGGTCAAGGCATGGACCGAGGCCCAGGCGCAGCAGACGCCGCCCGACTGGAAAGCCCAGATCCGTGCCTTGGCCCAGTTTGCCGAGCGCTGGCGCAAAGCCGGGCACTTGAGTGAGAAAGCCTTTGCCGAGCTTCAGCCGCTGTGGAAAGCCGCCATCGGCGAGGCAGGCGCCGCTTTGGCCAAGGCCCAGGAGGAAAGCCTGCAGCGCCGCCAAGCCTTGATTCAGGAGGCGCAGGCCCTGGCGCAGGAGCCTGTGTTGCGCGTCGATGCGGTGCGCAGCTTGCAGCAGCGCTGGCAGTCCGAAGCTCAAGCCGTTCCGCTGGATCGGCGCGCCGAGCAAAAGCTTTGGGAGGCGTTCAGAAAGCCCATCGACGAGGCCTTTGCACGCAAAGGAAGCGAGCGCGCGCGCGTGGAGCAGAGCCTCAGCGAGCGTGACCGTGCCGTCATCGAGGCGGCGCGCGCCCTCGAGGCGGCCAATGCCAGTGGCGACGCGCAGCGCATCCGGGCCGCCATGGCGGCGTTGGAGGCTGCGGTGCGCGGCGGATCGACCGCGCGGACCGAAGCCGCGCCCGCAGGCGCACCGCTGGCGCAGGTTCTCGAAGAAAAACAGCCCAACGCCGGCGAGAAATCGGCTCCGGATGCTACGAAAACAGAAGTTTCAGAGCCGGCGGAGGCGAGCGGGAGCGCCAGCACCACGCCCGCCAAGCCGGTGGTGGCTGTGCGCGGAGACGATCGGCCCGGTGCCCGCCGCAGCGCCCCGGAAAGCCGCGCCGGCGCCGGAGCCGAGGGCTTGCGCGGACGCGGCCGCGAGGGTGGGGCCGCCAGCGCGGGTGGCGGGCGACGCGAGGCCCGGCCGACGTTCGGGCGCGGCTCTGAGCCCGAACGGGCGCCGCGCCTCGGTGACGCGGCGTTTCGGGCGCAGCGCGAAGCGCTCGAACATGCCGAGGCGACGCTGCGCCGGCTCGCGGCCCAGGCGCATGGCGAAGCGCTCACGCAGTTGCTTCATGCCTGGGAGCTGCGCGATCCGCAAGCCTTGCCCGGCGCTCAGGCCCTGGGCCGCGCCGTGTCGGCGGGCGTGCGCGCCGCTTGGGTCAAGGCGCTCGGCGCACCGCCCTCGGGCGATGCGGCCGAGGCCCTGCTGCGCCTCGAGATCGCTGCCGAGGTGCCTACCCCCGCCGCCCAGCTCGACGCCCGGCGCGCGCTGCAGCTCAAGCTCTTGACGCGCCGGCACGACCCCGCACCGGCCGAGACCTGGCCGCAGGATGTGGCCACCGTGCTCGCCAGTGCCTGGAACGCCGAAGCCGCCCAGCGTTTGCAGTCGGCACGCAAGGGTTTGCTGCGGCGCGGCTGAACGTAGCGGCTCGACCGTGAGGCCAGCATTGCCTTATTGATCCGGCACGATGAAGATTGACCTTTTCGAGCCCATCCGCGTCGAAGATGCATGGACAAGGAAGACGCTCGTTACCAGAAGCTTGAGCAACTTCACGAACGGCGTAAGCAGGTCGTTTGGCTGCACCGAAAGGGCTACGGCGTGATGGCCATCGTGGAACTCAAAGGGCTGAGCTACCCGACGGCGCGCCGCGCCATCGACCTGTACGAAGCTGGCGGTGCTGCGGCGCTCAAGCCCGCAGCGCGTTCGGGCCTACTTCCAGGACCCCATCGTGCGCGATGCGGCCTGAAGACATATTCGTGCCGGATCAATAGGCGAGCGCTTTTTTCGCGTGCTGGGCACCGGGCAGCCGGGCAGTGGTCTGGGCTGGTCCATCGTGCGGCGCCTGGCGCGCATGTATGGGATGGACGTCGAGGTCGGGCGCAGCACCGAACTCGGCGGGCTGCGGGTCACGCTGACCGTGCCCGAGGCGCTTGCCGTCCGCGCGGTGACGCGATGAATGCTTGATTTTGGTCAAGTGTGATTTCGTGACAAAGTTGTCAAATCGCGTTTCACAACCGATGTGGAGATTTGACGATGCGCACAGACATGCTCCAGCAGGCGCTGGAGGACCTCAACGGGTCGACGGCCGACATCGAGGCCTCGGCCCTGATTTCAACCGACGGCTTGATGATCGCCTCGGCCCTGCCCAACGGCATGGACGAGGACCGCATCGGTGCGATGTCGGCGGCTTTGCTCTCGTTGGGTGAGCGCACCGCCAAGGAACTGGCCCGCGGCGGGCTCGAACGCGTGCTGGTGCAGGGCGAGCGCGGCTACGTGATCATGAGCGCGGCCGGGCCTGAGGCGGTGCTGACCGTGCTGGCCAAGTCCAATGCCAAGCTGGGCCTGATCTTCCTCGACATCAAGCGGGCGGCGGAGACGCTGTCCAAGCTGCTCTGAGTAGGAGCGTGTCATGGCTTTGCCCGACATGGCGCCGCCGGCCGCGCCGTACCGTGAATGCCGGCTGACCTACACCGATGGCAGCTCGCGCACCGTCTACGTGACCGAGATCGAAGTGCCGTTCCCCGAGGGGCGGCTGATCGTTTCCCGCACTGACCTCAACGGCATCATCACCCACGCCAACGACGCCTTCGTCGAGATGAGCGGCTGGTCGCGCGAGGAACTCATCGGTGCGCCGCACCACATCCTGCGCCACCCGGACATGCCCAAAGTCGCCTTCAAGGGGCTGTGGGACGACCTCAAGGCGGGCAAGAAGTGGCACGGCTATGTGAAGAACCTGCGCAAGGACGGCAGCTTCTACTGGGTCTATGCCACCGCCGTACCCAACATCCGCAATGGCGTGGTCGTGGGCTACACCTCGGTGCGGCGCAAGCCTTCGCGCACGCGCATCGCCGAACTCGAACCGCTCTACCGTCAATGGCTGGCCGAGGAGAAAGCAGCATCATGACCCTCAACTTCATGATCGCCCCGGACTTTGCCCCGGATCGTTTCGCGGGTTGGCACATGCTCAACACGGTGCTGCAGCGCCGCTCCGGCCTGGGCCTGCATCTGCTCACGCCCGCCGGTGCGCGCGAGCAGGCCGAGCTGCTCGCCGAAGGCAAGGCCGACATCGTTTACGCCAATCCCTTTGACGCCGCGGGCATGATCCGCTCGCAGGGCTTCATTCCGTTCGCACGGCCCGCCCAACGCTATGACGAGATGGTGATCGCCAGCGGCGCGAACTCGGGTATCCGCCATGTGGAGGACCTCAAGCCAGGGTGCCGCATCGCGCTCACCGACAACCGCGATGTCAAGCTCATCGGCCTGCGCCTGCTCGAGCCGGCCGATCTGACGGAGCCGCAGATCGTGTGGGTCAACGTGGACAGCTACCAGGCAGCAGCGCGGCTGGCCATCAAGGGTGAGGTGCAGGCGGCGTTTTTTCTAGCCGAGGCGTTTGCCTCGCTCACGCGGATTTCCCGCAGCCAGTTGCAGGTGCTGGTGGAGAGCGCCATCCACGACATTTCCCACGTGCTGCTCGCGCATCCGCGCCTGGCGGCCGAAGTACCGCGCATCGCCGAGGCGCTGCTGAGCATCGGCTCGCAACCGGGCGATGCGGATGTGCTCGATGCGCTCGGCCTGCCCGCAGGCTTCGAGGCCATGACGCAGGAGCAGGCCGAGTTCATGATCGACCTCATGGACACCTTGCTGGACTGAGGCTGGCATGGTGAGCAATGCCCGCCCTGAGCCTGCGGCGCGCCTGTCCTTGCGGCGGCAGGCGCGGCGCTTGCTTCGGGACCCGCGCGATGCCCAGGCCCACCTGGAGCGGCTGCGCTGGGCGCTGGCGTTGCCGGGTTCGGAGCCGGTTCAGGGTGCCTTGGCCGATGTGTACGTCGCGCTCGACGAAAACTTTGGCCCGCTCAAGCGGCAGGCGCTGCGGCTGGCGCGCGAGCGTCTGGCCGCGCACGTGGCGCGGTCGTTCGAGGCGCAAGCCGAAGGCGCGGCGCTGGCACGCATCACGCCGCTGGCCACGCGCTGGAGCGTGCTGGCCCGGCCGTCGGCCAACATGACAACGCGGGCACGGCGCTGCAGCGTC
>NZ_JAEMQB010000122.1:0-5495 GCF_022759015.1 Tibeticola sp.
CTGGACCTTGCCGGTACCGCCGACCGGCAGAGCGTCGACGAAGACCACCTCATCGGGCACCCACCACTTGGCGACGCGCCCGGCGAGGAAGCCGAGGATTTCGTCCTTCTCCAGCGTCTGACCGGGCTTGCGCACGATGAACCTATTGATCCGGCACTATGAAGATTGAACTTTTCGAGCCCATCCGCGTCGAAGATGCATGGACAAGGAAGACGCTCGTTACCAGAAGCTTGAGCAACTTCACGAACGGCGCAAGCAAGTCGTTCGGCTGCACCGAAAGGGCTACGGCGTGATGGCCATCGTGGAACTCACAGGGCTGAGTTACCCGGCGGTGCGCCGCGCCATCGACTTGTACGAAGCTGGCGGCGCTGCGGCGCTCAAGCCCGCAGCGCGTGGACGCTCGCCGGGTCAGGGACGGCTGCTCAGCGCCGAGCAGGAGGAACTGGTGCGCCGCACGATCTGCGACAAGCGCCCCGAGCAGCTGAAGATGGACTTTGCGCTGTGGACCCGTGCGGCGGTCATGCAGCTCATCGAGCAGCTGTGCGGGCTGAAGCTGTCGGTGCGCGCGGTGGGCAACTACCTCAAGCGCTGGGGCTTCACGCCGCAAAAGCCGATCAAGCGCGCCTACGAGCAGCGCCCCGAGGCGGTGCAGCAGTGGCTCGAGCACGAGTACCCGGCCATCGAGCAGCGCGCCCGCGCCGAAGGCGCCGAGATCCACTGGGGCGACGAGACGGCGCTTGTGAACACCGACGTGCGCGGCAGGAGCTTTGCTCCGCGCGGCAAGACGCCGGTGGCGCGGGCCGTGGGCGGCACGCGCGAGAAGCTGTCCATGATTTCCACCGTCACCAACCAGGGCCGCGCCAACTGGATGATCATCGACGGGGCCTTCAACCACGAGCGGCTCATCGAGTTCTTCGAGGCACTCGTCCGTGACGGCCGCAGGCTGGGTAAGAAGGTCTTCCTCATCCTGGACAACCTGGGCGTGCATCACTGTAAGCCCGTCAAGGCGTGGCTGGCCGAGCACGTGGCCGACATCGAGGTGTTCTACCTGCCCAGCTACAGCCCCGAGCTCAACCCGGACGAGCGGCTCAACGCCGACCTGAAGCACGCCATCGGCACCAAGGTGCCCGCGCGCACCAGACCCAAGCTGCGCGCGGCGGCCGAGCAGCACATGCAGTTCATCGAGTCCAACCCGCAGCGCGTTCGGGCCTACTTCCAGGACCCCATCGTGCGCTATGCGGCCTGAAGACATATTCGTGCCGGATCAATAACATGCGTCAAATCGTAAATAGGCTCGCTGTGGCGCGGCTCGCACATGGGCCACACGCGGCGTCTCGCACGGCCGAAGCGACCCAGCCAGAGAGGCGGCGCCCCGGACCGTTGAAGGCGATGTCAGCCCTCTTGCAGGGGATGCACCTCCGCCGCGGGCAGCACGATGGACTGCTCACCGCCGCGCTGGGCTTCGCCGCTGAGTTCCACCAACGTCAGTTCCACGCCCAGCGCGGGGACGTCGAGCTGGTATTCGCGCAGGGCGCCGAGCAGGTGGTCGCGCACGACGCGGGCGCTCAGAGCGGTGCCGGAAACGCCCGGGACGGTGCCCTCGGCACCCTGCCCCCAGCGCAGCGCCTGCGGGCGGATCATGACGGCCGCTGGGCCGCCCGCGGCCAGCCCCTGCAGCGCTGGCGCGGCCACGCTCGCTGCGCCGACCCGCAACGCGCGGCCGTCCCAGGTGCCGCGCAGCACATTGGCCTTGCCCAGGAACGCCGCCGCATACGCGGTGCGCGGCTGGCGGTAGACCGCGGCGGGCGCGCCGAGCTCCACCAGGCGGCCCTGGTGCAGCAGTGCAATGCGGTCGGACATGGCCAGCGCCTCGGTCTGGTCGTGGGTGACAAAGACGGTGGTGATGCCCAGACGCTGCTGCAGCGCGCGAATCTCACCGCGCAACTCCTCGCGCAAGCCCGCGTCGAGGTTGGACAAGGGCTCGTCCATCAGCAGCAACCGCGGCCGCGCCACCAGGGCCCGCGCAAGGGCGACGCGCTGCTGCTGCCCGCCCGATAGCTGGTGAATGGCACGCCGCTGCAGGCCCGCGAGGCCCACCGTGCGCAAGGCTTCGTCGGTGCGCGCTTCGATGTCAGCGCGCGGCACGCCCTGTTCGCGCAGCGCCAGCGCGAGGTTGCCCGCCACGTCCAGGTGCGGCCACAGGGCGTAACTCTGAAACACCATGCCCAGCCCGCGCCGCTGGGTGGGCACGAAGACCGCGTTGTCCTGCACTACGGTGTCGTCGATCACGATGCGGCCCGCATCGGCGCGCTCCAGGCCGGCCAGGATGCGCAGCAAGGTGGTCTTGCCGCTGCCCGAGGCGCCGAGCAGGGTGAGCAGTTCGCCAGCGCGCACCTCCAGCGTCATGTCCTGCAACACCGCCTGGTTGCCGTAGCGCTTGGAAACCGCCTCAATCCGAATGCTCATCGTCGTCCCTCTTCACTGCGGCGGCTCGCCCAGCGCGACACCCCCAGCAGCACCAGCACCATGGCGATGGTGGCCACGCTCAGCGCGCTGCCCTGGGTGTAGTTGCCTTCCTGAAAGCGCACGTAGGCCTCATAGGCCAGCGTCTCGCTGCCCTGCGACACCAGCAGGCTGGTGGCCGAGATTTCCTTGACCGTGTTGACGAACACCAGCACCGCGCTGCCGACCAGCGCGGGCGCGAGCAGCGGCAGCACGATGCGCGCGATGACCCGCAGGCGCGACAGGCCGGCCACCGCGCCCGCCGCCTCGAGTTCCACGCCGATCTGCGCCAGCCGCGCCGTGACCGTGCGCACGCTCACGCCGCAAAAGCGCAGCACGTAGGCCAGCAACAGAATCCACACCGTGCCATACAGCGGCAAGGGCCCACCAGAGAAGGCGAGAATCAGGTCCAGGCCCACGACCAGCCCCGGCAACGCGAAGACAACGAAGCTCACCCGGTCCGCCAGCGCCGCCAGCCGGCGCCAAGCGCCGCTCAGGCGGTGCGCGGCATACACCACGGCCACGGCCACCGCCGTGGCGACCGCTGCGGCCGCAGCGCCCAGCCACAGGGTGTTGCGCAGCGCACGGCGCAGTTCCTCGCTCTCGAACAGCGCGGTATAGCGCGCCAGCGTCCAATTCTGCGGGCCGTAGCCCTGGCCCCAGCTCTCCAGCAGGCTCACGAGCACCAGCGCCAGCAAAGGCGCCAGCGCCACGGCAAGCAGGGCCGCCCACACCCCGATGGCGACGGGCGCGCGCCAGCGGCCCAGGCTGACCCGGCTTTGCCGGCTGGCCTTGCCTGCGAGCGTCTCCAGCCGCTGGCCGCGCAAGAGCCGCAGCTGCGCGGCCAGCACCAGCAGTGCCAGCACCCCGAGCAGCAGCGCCAGCACCGAGGCACCTTCCATGTCCAGCGGCGGCGTGGTCGCCAGGCCGTAGATGCGCGTAGTCAAGGTGTCGAAGCCGCGCGGCATGCCCAGCAGACTGGGAATGCCAAACTCCTCCATCACGTAAGCAAACACCAACAGCAGGCCGGCCAGTAGCGCGGGCCGCGCCAGCGGCAAGGTCACGCGCCAGAACACCCGCGACGGTGACAGCCCGGCCACGCGAGCGGCCTCCTCGAGCGCGGGGTCGGCCGCTTGCAGGTTGGCCGCCACGACGAGATAGGGGAATAGCAGCAGGTGCAGCGTGGTAACGGCCAGAATGGCGCCGGCACCGTAGGCATTGACCGGCGCATCAAGTCCTGTGAGGGCCTGCCACAGCCCGTTGTTGGCGAAGATCTCGACCCAGGCGCTGGCGAGCTGGAAGCCCGGAATCACATGCGGCAAGGCCACCAGCGCCATGACGAAGGAGCGGCCGGGAAAGTCCGTGCGCACCGCCAGCCAGGCCAGCGCGCCGCCGATGGCCGTGGCCAGCACGGCCGTGGGCACCGCGATCAGCAGCGAATTGAGCAGCGGCCCGAGGAGCATGTAGCGCTCCCCGAACGCGCGGCTGATCGCCTGCCATGAAAACGCCTTCGAGCCCGGCTCCGTCAGCGCGGTGCGCAGCAGTTCCCCGCCTCCGAGCAGGCTGGCGAGCAGCAGCGCCAGGGCTGCGAGGGTGGCGGCCAGCGCCAGGGCTGCCACCGGCAGCGTGCGCAATGCCAGAGGCAAGGGTGCGGTCGCCGCGGGCGCATGAGGCATGGCGCTAGCGCGGACGGGCGGGCGCTGGGAACCAATCGAACGCAGATCGTGCACTCATGCGCGTTCAGCCGCCGAACACCTCGCGCCACTTGGCCTGGTTCTCGCGCCGGGAATTCTCAATCCAGTCGAAGTCCGGCAGCAGCTTTTTGAGCTTGTCGTAGTCTGGCAGGCCGTTGGGCGCGGGCACGTCGTCGCGCGCGGGATAGATGCCGGCTTCGGCCAGCACGGTCTGCGCGATTGGCGACAGCAGGAAGCGGTAGAACAGCTTGGCCGCAGCCGGGTGCGGCGCCTTGGCAAAAATGCCCAGCGGCGAGGCCATGGTCACCGCGCCCTCGGTGGGCAGCACCACTTCCATTGGTGAGTTGGCGTATTCGGGTTGGTACTTGTAGAGCGTGAGCGAGATGCCGGCCGCGCGCTCGCCGCTGGCCACGGCGCGGGCCACGTCGGGCACGTCGTTGAGCACGAGCACGTCGTTTTTCTTGAGCTGCTCAAAGTACTTCCAGCCAAAGCGCGGGTCCTTCCACAGCGTGCCGTCGATCACATGCGTGGATCCCGACACCAGCGGCGAGGCGATCGCCACCTTGCCCTTGAGCGCGGGCTTGGTGAGGTCGGCATAGCTCTTGACGCCGGCACCGCCGGCCTTGGGGTTGGCCAGCAAGCAACCCACCAGGATGCGGCCGGCGACGAAATAACCGTCGGGCTGCTTGGCCAGCTTGATGTGCTGCCACTCGGGCGGGCGATACGCCAGCAGCTGCTTTTGCGCGACCATGCTGTTGAAGGCGGTGGGGTCGGCCATCCAGACCACATCGCCGCCGAGCGCGCCGGCGCGGCTTTCGGTCTCGATGCGGGCGAGCACCTTGCCGGTGCCGCTGCGGAAGAACTCCACTTCAACGCCGGGGTACTTGGCCTTGAACAGCACTTTCCAGCGGTCGAGCAGGAACGAGGGCACCGAGGTGTACATCACCACCTTGCCCTCCTGCTTGGCCTGCGCGTAGAGGGCGGCGATGTCATCGTCCTGTGCATGCGCCCAACCGGGCAGGCCCAAAGCCACGGCCGAGGTGGCCAGAAATTCACGACGTTGCATCAACGGTCTCCTGCGTCAATCGAGGCTGCGCATCCTATGTCGCTACTGTGTCAGCGGCGTGACAGATCCGCCACCGGGCTTACCCGGCCTCACGCATCAGCGCCTCGATCTCATCGGGTTCGACCGGCACGCCGCGCGAGATCAGCTCGCAGCCCTCGGCGGTGACGACGGCATCGTCCTCGATGCGGATGCCGATGTTCCAGAACGCTTCGGGCACGCCGTCGCTCGGGCGC
>NZ_JAEMQB010000104.1:0-6704 GCF_022759015.1 Tibeticola sp.
GCCGGGCGTCCGGCCACCCGCTGCGTCGCGGGCCAACGCTGGGTGTGGGACGGCGTGCGCTTCGAGGTGTTGCATCCCGTGCCCGAGGACTACGCCACCGCGCGCAAGACGAACGCCTTGAGTTGCGTGCTGCACGTCGACAACGGCGAACACCGCGCGCTGCTCGTGGGCGACATCGAGGCCGCTCAGGAAGCGGCGGTGCTTGCGCGCGCCGGGCAGGCGCAGGCCTTGCGTAGCGACGTGCTGCTGGTGCCGCACCACGGCAGCAAAACCTCGTCGACCGCCGCCTTCCTCGACGCGGTCGCGCCGCGCTGGGCGCTGGTGCAGGCGGGCTATCGCAACCGCTACGGCCACCCGGCACCCGAGGTGTTGGCACGCTACCAGGCGCGCGGCATCCAGGTCATCGACTCCGTCCACTGCGGCGCGGCGCAATGGTCTTCGGCCGAGCCGGGCCGCATGGTTTGCGAGCGTGAGCGCGTGCCGCATTACTGGCAGCACCGCGCACCGCCCTTGGGAAACGCTGAATAAGGCAACGCTGGCGAATCGGAGCCAAGCACGGTGCTCGCTCCCTCGCCGATCGATTTGCGGTCGCTGCGCTCCGTGCGCCTTGCGCTTCATCCCGCTCGCGGATTTCTTCAGCGTTTCCCTGACGCATCGCCGGGGCTGAGACAATCGCCCCATGAGTGATGATTCCGACCTCCAAGCTCTGACCTCTCCCGAAGCCACCGCCCCTTGCAGCGACGCGGCGCCCGCGCTGCCCGAAGGCTGGCTGCGCGTCGACGCGCTCGACATCGAAGCCCAGGGCATCGCCCGCCGCCCCGATGGCAAGGTGGTGTTCATCGAGGGCGCGTTGCCTGGCGAGATCGTCAGCGCCTCGGTGCACCGCAAGAAGAACAACTGGGAGGCGGCCACCCTCACCGCCATCCACCGCGAGTCGAGCCAGCGCGTACGCCCCGTCTGCCCGCACTTCGGCCTGCACACGGGCGCCTGTGGCGGCTGCAAGATGCAGCATCTGCATCCGGCCGCTCAGGTGGCGGTCAAGCAGCGCGTGCTCGAAGACAATCTTTGGCATCTCGGCAAGGTGCGCGCCGAGACCCTGCTGCGCCCCATCGAGGGCCCGGCCTGGGGTTATCGCTACCGCGCCCGGCTGGCGGTGCGCTATGTGCACCGCAAGGGCGAAGTGCTGATCGGCTTTCATGAGCGCAAAAGCCGCTACATCGCCGATATGCGCAGCTGTTCGGTGCTGCCCGCTCAGGTGAGCGCACTTTTGGTTCCACTGCGGGCGCTGATTGGGAGCATGGATGCGCGCGAAACCTGCCCCCAGATCGAGCTCGCCTGCGGTGACGCGGTGACCGCATTGGTGCTGCGGCACCTGGAGCCGCTCAGTGAGGATGACGCTGCGCGGCTGCGCGCGTTTGCGCTCCAACACGACGTGCAATGGTGGCTGCAGCCCAAGGGGCCCGATTCGGTGCACCTCCTTGACGAAGGCGGGCCGGAGCTTGCCTATCGCCTGCCCGAGTTCGGCATTACCATGCCCTTCAAGCCCACCGACTTCACGCAGGTCAACCCGCATATCAACCGGGTGCTGGTCAGCCGTGCGCTGCGCCTGCTGGCCGCGCAGCCGCACGAGCGCGTGATCGACTGGTTCTGTGGTCTGGGCAATTTCACGCTGCCGCTGGCCACCCAGGCGCGCGAGGTGCTTGGCATTGAGGGCAGCGCGGCACTGGTCGAGCGCGCGCAGAAAAATTTTGAGCGAAATTCGCAAAACCCCGGCGTGATTCGGTCACTCTGTGCTACGAACTTCGTAGCGCGCAACCTCTTCGAGATGACGCCCCAGATGCTCGTCGCCGACGGCAGCGCCGACAAATGGCTGGTCGACCCGCCGCGCGAAGGCGCATTCGCGCTGGTCAAAGCCCTGGCCGAGCTGCACCAGTCGCGCATGGGTGCCGAAGGCGCAGCGCCGCTGCCCGCCGCGGCCCAGGGCTGGCAGCCCCCGCAGCGCATCGTCTACGTCAGCTGCAACCCGGCTACCCTCGCGCGCGACGCCGGCCTGCTCGTGCACCAAGCCGGCTACCGCTGCACGGCTGCCGGCGTGGTGAACATGTTCCCGCACACCGCGCATGTGGAGAGCGTCGCGGTGTTCGAGCGCGCCGCCGCGACGGTTTGACGACCCCCCGGGCCGCGGGAAATCCCCGGTCGGCACGGTGCGCAGGCTGCGCAAAATGGCGGCACCTGCCCGAGGAGCCGCCCCATGCCCAGCATTTTTGACCAGGACCTGCCCCGCACCGAGGCGAACTTTGCGCCGCTCACGCCGCTCGCCTTCATCGAACGCACGGCCGAGGTCTACCCCGAGCGGCTGGCCATCGTCTATGGCGAGCTGCGGCAAACCTGGCGCGAGACCGCTGCCCGCGCCCGCCGGCTGGCCGGTGCGCTGCAGCAGGCAGGCATCGCGAGGAACGACACCGTCGCGGTGATGTTGCCCAACACGCCGCCGATGGTGGAGGCGCATTTCGGTGTGCCCATGGCCGGCGCCGTGCTCAACACGCTCAACACCCGGCTCGAGGCGGCAAGCATTGCCTACATGCTCGATCACGGCGAGGCCAAGGCCATCATTGTCGATACCGAATTCGCGCCGGTCGTCGCGCAGGCGCTCGAGCTCCGTGAGCGCCCCGAGCCCATCCTCGTCATCGAAGCCCACGACCCGCTTGACGAGGCGCAGGACCCGCGGGGGGACATCGAGCGTGCGCGCGCGAGGCTGAGCGCCATGGGCTACGAAGACTTCCTCGCTGGCGGCGACCCCGCGTTTGCCTGGGTCTGGCCCCGCGACGAGTGGGATGCGATCGCGCTCAACTACACCAGCGGCACCACCGGGCGCCCCAAGGGCGTCGTTTATCACCACCGCGGCGCAGCGCTCAACGCGCTCAGCAACATCCTGGAATGGGACATGCCCAAGCACCCCGTGTATCTGTGGACGCTGCCCATGTTCCACTGCAACGGCTGGTGCTTCCCGTGGACCATCGCCGCGCGAGCGGGCGTGAACGTTTGCCTGCGGCGCGTCGAGACCCGGGGCATGATCGAGGCCATGCGCACGCACGGCGTGACCCACTATTGCGGCGCCCCCATCGTGCACGCGATGCTGGTCCACACGAGCGAATCCGAGCGCGCTGGCCTGCCCCGCGGCATCCGCGCCATGGTGGCCGCAGCGGCGCCACCGGCCTCGCTGATCGAAGGCATGGACCGGCTCGGCTTTGACCTCACGCATGTCTATGGGCTCACCGAGGTGTACGGGCCGGCGATGGTCTGCGCGAAACACCCCGAGTGGGCCGAACTCGACGTGGCCGAGCGCGCGCGCCTCAATGCGCGCCAAGGCGTGCGCTACCACCTGCAGCGCGACGCCCGCGTGCTCGACCCCGAGACCCTGCAGCCCGTGCCTTGGGATGGTGAAACCCTGGGCGAAATCATGTTCCGCGGCAACATCACCATGAAGGGCTATCTGAAGAACCCGCAGGCCACGCGCGAAGCCTTTGCCGGTGGCTGGTTCCACAGCGGCGACCTCGCCGTCCAGCACCCCGACGGCTACATCAAGATCAAGGACCGAAGCAAAGACATCATCATCTCCGGCGGCGAAAACATCTCATCGCTCGAAATCGAGGACGTGCTCTACCGCCACCCCGACGTGGCCGCCGCCGCGGTCGTCGCGCGGCCCGACCCGAAGTGGGGCGAAACCCCGTGCGCCTTCATCGAGCTGCGACCGGGCGCGAGCCTCACGGCCGAAGACATCGTGCGCCATTGCCGGCAACACCTTGCCGGCTTCAAGATCCCGCGTGCCGTGGTGTTTGGCGAACTGCCCAAGACCAGCACCGGCAAGATTCAGAAATTCGAATTGCGTCAGCGTGCGGGCTCCGCGCAAGCGATCGACGTGTGACGATCCACGAGGGTGGCGCCGCGGCTGTCTGCGGGCAGGAACAAGGCAACGCTGAACCAGTTCCCGTGATGGCGCGCGCCCGCAGCTGGGATGCGCGACGCGTGGGGGACTGGTTTGGCGTTGCCAAAAAAATGCCCGCCGAAGGGCGGGCATTCGTGAGGAAGACCTCAGAAAGTTTGGCGGAGTGGACGGGGCTCGAACCCGCGACCCCCGGCGTGACAGGCCGGTATTCTAACCAACTGAACTACCACTCCTGGCAGCCAGCGTTTGCTCTTGCGAGCCAAGTGCTGACGACTTGTGCCTCAGTTTGCCTCTTCGCTCGAAGAGCCAAGCCTGTTTGGCGACCCTACGGGGATTCGAACCCCGGTACTCACCGTGAAAGGGTGATGTCCTAGGCCTCTAGACGATAGGGTCAAAACCTTTGGACGTATCCATTCGACGCTGTTGGTGGAGGTAAGCGGGATCGAACCGCTGACCTCTTGCATGCCATGCAAGCGCTCTCCCAGCTGAGCTATACCCCCCTGCACCGAAGACTTGCATTTCTGACTCAGAGATGCGCTTCGTTCGCGTCGAGACTCGCATTATAGAGGGATTTTTATGCGTTTTTGAGCCGCTCCAAAATTTTTTCTCGATCGAACAGGGCCAGCACCGCGTCGATGGACGGGGTTTGCGGCGTCCCCATCACCAGCACCCGCACCGGCATGGCCAGTTGCGGCATTTTCAGCTGATGCTCGGCGAGCACGGCTTTGATGGCCGCCGCAATCCCTTCCTTCGTCCACTCGCAGCTCGCCAGCCGCTCGGCCAGCGCGGCCAAGGCCGGCCGCACCGCATCGGTCAGGTACTGCGCGCGGTCGGCTTCGCTCGGATGCACCTCGGCGTAGTAAGGCCGCGCCCACTGTGCAAGCGCGACGGTGGTGTCGCAGCGATCTTTGAACAGCCCGCAGATCGCACTCAAGCGATCATCGGCCGCGATGCCCATGCGGGCGAGCTGCTCGGCCACCAGTGGCGCGAGCTTGGCGTCCTCGGTCATCTTCATGTGCTGCGCATTGACCCAACGGAGCTTAGCTTCGTCGAACTGCGCGGCGCTGCGACCCAAGTGTTCCAGATCGAACCACTGCAGGAACTGCTCGCGCGTGAAGATTTCGTCGTCGCCATGGCTCCAGCCCAGGCGGGCCAGGTAGTTGATCATGGCGTCGGGCAGGAAGCCCTCGTCTCGATATTGCGTGACCGCCTTGGCCCCGTGGCGCTTGCTCATCTTCTCGCCGTGCTCGTTGAGCACCGTCGGCAGGTGCGCGTAGATCGGCGGCTCGTGCCCGAGGGCGCGGAAGATGTTGATTTGCCGCGGGGTGTTGTTGACATGGTCATCGCCGCGAATCACGTGCGTGATGCGCATGTCCATGTCGTCGACCACCACGCAGAAGTTGTAGGTCGGGGTGCCGTCGGCACGGGCAATCACGAGGTCGTCGAGTTCCTCGTTGCGAATCTCGATGCGCCCCTTGACCTTGTCGTCCCAGGCCACCACCCCATCCTTGGGGTTTTTGAAGCGCAAGACCGGCCGGACGCCTTCAGGAACGGGCGGCAGTGTCTTGCCGGGCTCGGGTCTCCAGGTGCCGTCATAACGAGGCTTTTCTTTCGCGGCCATCTGGCGCTCGCGCAGAGCCTCGAGTTCGGCCTGACTCATGTAGCAGGGATAGGCGTGGCCTTCGGCGAGCAACTGGGCCAGCACTTCCTTGTAGCGATCCATGCGCTGCATCTGGTAGTAGGGGCCCTCATCGGGGTCCATGCCCAGCCAGCGCATGCTCTCGAGGATCACGTCCACCGCAGCCTGCGTCGAGCGCTCGAGGTCGGTGTCCTCGATCCGCAGGATGAAGGTGCCGCCATTGGCGCGCGCATACGCCCAGGGATAAAGCGCCGAGCGGATGTTGCCGAGATGGATGAAACCAGTGGGCGAAGGGGCGAATCGGGTGCGGACAGCAGGATTTTTCATGGCAGGGTTTCAAGACCACGCAACAGGTCGGATTGGATGTCGCCGAGATGCTCGAGGCCCACGGCGATGCGGATCAAGCCTTGGCTGATTCCGGCCGCCTGGCGCTGTTCCTCGGTGAGCCGGCCGTGCGAAGTGCTGGCCGGGTGGGTGATGAGGGTTTTGACGTCGCCCAGATTGGCCGTGATCGACAGCATCCGGGTCGAGTCGATGACATGGAAGGCGCGCGCGCGGGCCTGCTCAGGCGTGCTCGCGCGCAGTTCGAACGAGACGACGGCGCCGCCCAGGCCGGACTGCTGCGCCATCGCCAGCGCGTGCTGCGGGTGCGACGGTAGACCCGGGTAGTGGACGGCCGCAATGCCCGCGTGCTGCTGCAGCCATCGCGCGAGCTCCAGGGCACGCGCCGATTGCGCCTGCATGCGCAGCGAGAGCGGCTCCATGCCCTTGAGCACCACCCAGGCATTGAACGGCGAAAGACTCATGCCCGCGCTGCGCAGTGTCGAAACACAGCTTTGGGCGATGGCCTCTCCGGTGCACAACGCGCCCGCGACGACCCTTCCTTGGCCATCGAGGTATTTGGTGCCGGAGTGGACAACGACATCGGCACCCAATTCCATCGGACGCTGCAGCGCCGGGGTGGCAAAACAGTTGTCGACCGCGAGCAGCGCACCGGCTTCGTGCGCCAAGTCGGCCAGCGCACGGATGTCGCAGACCTCGGTCAAGGGGTTGGTCGGGGTCTCGGCAAACAGCAAACGGGTGCGGCCGGGGCGGATTGCA
Organism: Tibeticola sp.; assembly: GCF_022759015.1. Lineage (NCBI taxonomy): Bacteria > Pseudomonadati > Pseudomonadota > Betaproteobacteria > Burkholderiales > Comamonadaceae > Tibeticola > Tibeticola sp. The sequence continues at coordinate 6,687 of NZ_JAEMQB010000104.1, forward strand.
GCCCGCCACTGCGCAAGA
>NZ_JAEMQB010000143.1:0-12950 GCF_022759015.1 Tibeticola sp.
ATTTTGGTAGTGCTCGGCCTCAGCTTTGCAGCCATCTCTGAATGGGTCGTGGCGCCCCACATTCTGGCACGCGACAACCTGCCGCTGTGGCACGGGCTGGGCTCGCTCCTCTACCTGGGACAATGGCTGTGCGCCTTGGGCGCGCTCGTCGCCCTCGGGCGGCCGGGCTGGCAGTCGCCAAACGCCTGAGGCGGCGCCGTAGCAGAGCGCAACCCGAGGTCGGGCGTGCTTCGGTGCTCAGTCGGGCTGACGCTTTTTGACCGATTGCTTCCGGGGCTTGGCACGTTTGACCTTGCCGCCGGGCGTAAGGCGTTCGTTGCCGAGCACGCGCACGATTTTCACTTCGGGCCGCTGGCCGCCGCGCTTGCTGTTTTGGATGACTTTGTATTCCCGCGGTCCTGGCTTGCGGTCTTCGTCGATCGGGCGCTCTTTTTCAGGAATGGGCCGCCACAAGACGAAGAGCTTGCCGATGTGCTGGATGGGCGCAGCGTCGAGCTGCTCGGCCAGCGACTGAAAGAGCGCCTCACGCGCCACGCGGTCGTCACTGAACACGCGGATTTTGATCAGTCCGTGCGCCTTGAGCGCGGCATCGGCTTCTTTGAGGACGGATTCTGTCAAGCCGTCGGCACCGATCATGACGACGGGGTCGAGGTGGTGGGCTTCGGCGCGAAAGACCTTGCGCTCGGCCGGAGTCAATGTAATTTTGGGCATCGTTCTATTATCCGCGGCAAATGAAAGTCAAGACCAAGAGCGGCAAAGTCAACAAGGCTTGGCTCAACGACCATGTCAACGACCCTTGGGTCAAGCGGGCTCAGAAGGAAGGTTATCGCGCGCGCGCCGCCTTCAAGCTCGAGGAAATCGATCAGACCTTCGGTTTGGTACGTCCCGGCGCGTTCGTGGTCGACCTGGGCAGCGCGCCGGGCGCCTGGAGCCAATACCTGCGCCGCCGCATGGGCACTCGAACCGACCCTCAAGGCACCAGCAGCCTCAATGGGACGATCATTGCGCTCGATTTGCTGCCGATGGAGCCCATCGAAGGCGTGCATTTCATTCAGGGCGATTTTCGCGAGGCCGAGGTGCTGGCGCGCCTCGAGGCCGTCGTGGGCATGGCGAAGGCGGACCTGGTGGTCTCGGACATGGCGCCGAACCTGTCTGGAATCGCCTCGGCGGATGCGGCGCGGGTGAGTGACCTGATCGAGCTCGCGGTCGACTTTGCGCGCCAGCACCTCAAGCCCGAGGGGAGCCTCGTGGCCAAGGTGTTTCATGGCAGCGCATACGACGCGCTCGTGCATTTGTTCCGCCAGACCTTTCGAACGGTCAAGGTGCACAAGCCCAAGGCTTCCCGGGACCGCTCGGCGGAGACCTTCTTGATCGGGATGGGGCTGCGCGACTGAGGCCAATCCCGCGTGCGGGATATGGAAAGCGCAACGGCCTTGGGCCGTTGGGCAACTTGAAAGACCTAAAATGACCGCAACGTAGCGTGCTGCGTTGTCGTCTTTACTGGAGTTGCGCTTGAACAATCAATGGTTTTCCAAATTGGCCGTCTGGCTGGTCATAGGCATGGTGCTGTTCACCGTGTTCAAACAGTTCGACGGGCGAAGCACGGCCTCGGCCGGCTACATGGGGTACTCGGACTTCCTCGAGGAGGTGCGCTCCAACCGAATCAAGTCGGCGACGATCCAGGAAGGCAGCAGCGGCACGGAAATCGTTGCCACGACGACCGACGATCGACGCGTCCGAACCACCGCGACCTACCTGGACCGCGGACTGATCGGTGACTTGATCAACAACGGCGTCAAATTCGACGTCAAGCCCCGCGAGGAGGGGTCGCTCCTCATGACCTTGCTGGTCAGCTGGGGCCCGATGCTGTTGCTGATCGGCGTCTGGGTGTACTTCATGCGCCAGATGCAGGGCGGGGGCAAGGGCGGCGCCTTCAGCTTCGGCAAGAGCAAGGCGCGCATGCTCGACGAGAACAACAACACCGTCACTTTCAGCGACGTGGCAGGCTGCGACGAGGCCAAGGAAGAGGTCAAGGAGGTCGTCGACTTCCTGAAAGACCCGCAGAAGTTCCAAAAACTCGGTGGCCGCATTCCGCGCGGGCTGCTGCTCGTCGGCCCTCCGGGGACCGGCAAGACGCTGCTCGCCAAGGCCATCGCGGGCGAGGCCAAGGTGCCGTTCTTCAGCATTTCGGGCTCGGACTTCGTCGAAATGTTCGTCGGCGTGGGCGCTGCGCGCGTGCGCGACATGTTCGAGAACGCCAAGAAGAATGCGCCCTGCATCATCTTCATCGATGAAATCGATGCGGTGGGTCGTCAGCGTGGCGCGGGCCTCGGTGGCGGAAACGACGAGCGTGAGCAGACACTCAACCAAATGCTCGTCGAGATGGACGGGTTCGAAACCAACCTCGGCGTGATCGTCATCGCGGCCACCAACCGGCCGGACATCCTCGACGCTGCGCTGCTGCGTCCGGGGCGCTTTGACCGGCAGGTTTATGTGACCTTGCCCGACATCCGCGGCCGCGAGCAAATCCTCAGCGTCCATATGCGCAAAATCCCGATCGGTCAGGACGTCAATCCGGCGATCATCGCGCGCGGTACGCCCGGCATGAGCGGAGCCGATTTGGCCAACCTCTGCAACGAGGCCGCTTTGATGGCCGCGCGGCGCAACGCCCGTGTCGTCGAGATGCAGGACTTCGAGAAGGCCAAGGACAAGATCCTGATGGGCCCCGAGCGCAAGAGCATGGTCATGCCCGAGGAGGAACGCCGCAACACCGCCTATCACGAGGCTGGCCATGCGTTGATCGGCAAGCTTCTGCCCAAGTGCGACCCGGTGCACAAGGTCACCATCATTCCCCGGGGCCGCGCGCTGGGCGTGACCATGAGCCTGCCGGCGCAGGACCGCTACAGCTACGACAAGGAGTACATGCTCAATCAAATCAGCATGCTCTTTGGCGGTCGTATCGCGGAAGAGGTGTTCATGCACCAAATGACCACCGGCGCCAGCAATGACTTCGAACGCGCGACCCAGATCGCGCGTGACATGGTGATGCGCTACGGCATGACGGACGCGCTGGGGCCGATGGTCTATGCCGAGAACGAGGGCGAGGTGTTCCTTGGCCGCTCGGTGACCAAGACCACCAACATGAGCGAGTCCACCATGCAGAAGGTGGACATCGAGGTCCGAAAAATCATCGATGAGCAATACGCGCTGGCGCGCCGGCTGATCGAGGAGAACGCGGACAAGATGCACGCCATGGCGAAGGCTTTGCTCGAATGGGAAACCATCGACGCCGAGCAGATCGATGACATCATGGCCGGCCGTGAGCCCCGTCCGCCCAAGGACTGGACGCCGCGCACGCCGCCCGCCGCCGGCGGGCCAGGCAGCGGGCCGGCCGTGACTGCCGAGCCGGCGGCGTCGGGGGCTTGAGCCGCAGCGCCCTCGACCTGCGTGACCTTTCGAGAGAGCCGCCCTTGCGCGGCTCTTCTTTTTGGCCAACTCTGTCAGCGGTCCAGGGCTTGCTCCAGGGCCGACCAGGCGAGGTCCACGTTCAGCGCCTGCGTGCCCGAGAGGTGAACGATGGGCGGAGCCCCCTCAGGCGGATGCAGCCCCGTCAGCGCCGGGGCGGTGACGGGAAAGAGTGCAACGCCGCCGCGACCGAGCGCCGCTGCGATGTGCATGAGGCCCGTATCCATCCCGATCACGGCATCGGCACGCGCGATGATCGCCGCCAGCGGGTCCAGCCCCAGCCGTGGCAGTACGCGCACGCCGCTGGCCTCTTGCGCCACACGTTGCGCGCGCTGGTGCTCGCGCTCATTACCCCAGGGCAGCAGCAGAGAGCGCCCGGTCTGCGCCAGTCGCCGGGCGATTTCGATCCACGCATCGACCGGCCATTCCTTCTCCGGGCGACTGGTTCCATGCAGCCCCAGAACGTAGCCGGCGCTGAGTTCGAGCTCGGGCGGTGGTTCGAACCGCGTGGCCTGCAGACCATAGTCGAGCCCCAGGCCGTCGAGCGTGTAGCCGAGCGCAGCGGCCAGCAAGAGACGATTGCGTTCGATGGCGTGGAGATCTTTCGCGACCTGGACCCGGTGCGACCAAGCGAAGGCGGCGAGCGGCTCGCGCGCGCTTGCCCAGTCGTAGCCCCATTTCGGCCCGCGGGCCTGCCGGGTGATGAGGGCGGACTTGAGAAGTCCCTGCGCGTCGACCACTGCGTCGTATGCAGTGGCCCGCAAGCCCGAGCGAAACACGCGCCATTCCTGCCGCGTCTCCGCGCTCGACCATGCGCGTCGCCAGCGGCGGATCGCAACCCGGTGGACCCGCGCTACGTTGGGGTGCCAGGCGGGAACGGCGGCGAAGCTTTCCTCGGCGACCCAGTCCGCTAGGAGGCCGGGGTAACGCCGTGCCGCATCGGTCAATGCAGGCAGCATATGAACCACGTCGCCCAGCGACGAGGTCTTTACGATCAAGAGGCGCAGCGGCCGGTCCAAGGTCGTCATCGTCGAATCAGGCGCGTTTTTCGAGCAGCGAGTCGACCGCTGCGAGCACTCGGTGCAGCTCGAGTTCCTCGAGGCAGCGGCTGGGGCTTTGCGTGTGCCGCTCGCAGCCTTCCTGCAAGCAGGGCACGCAGTCGCCCAAGCCTTGGAGCAGCAGCACGTGGTTCTGGTGCTGCAGGGGGGCCTTCATGCGCCAGGGGCTGCCTGCTGGCAGTGTGTCTTTTGCACCCAGCGGCCAGGGCCCCCAGCGGACGGGGCTGCTCGGGCCGAAGAGCGCCACCGTCGGGGTTCCGGCGGCGGCGGCGAGGTGCGTGGTGACGGTGTCTGGGCCGACAAAGAGCACCGCCGAGCGCAAAAGCACGGTCCAGTCCGCGAGTCGCAGCTTGCCGGCGAGATTGACCACGCCGGGGCATTGTTCGGCAATCGCTGTGCAGGTTTCATGCTCCGCGGGTGCCGGCCCGCCACTGAGCAGCACCTGCAGTCCGCGCGCGGACAAGGCCCGAGCCAACTGCGTCCAATGGGCCGTTGGCCATGCCTTGTAGCGAAACATCGGCTGCGGATGCAGCACGGCGAGGCTGCGGCCCGAGGCGGTCCAGCGGGACGCATCGACCCGCGTCGTGCCCGCGGAGGGCAAAGGCGGCACCACCTGAACGCAAGGCGCTACGCCCAACAGCTGCGCCAGCGCGAGATTCTGAACGACCACATGCTCCGTGCGCTCGTCCGGCGCCAGCCAGCGCGTGCAACTGGCCCGCTTCCAGGCGTCCTGCCAGCGGTCGGGCGGAACGACGCCGACGCGCCGTGAGGCCGCCCAAGCCGCGATCAGGTGCGGTTTGTCGCCGGGCTGCGTCACCAGCGCCCAGTCGTAGCGCCGCCGTAGCGGCTGCAGCCGCTTCCACTGGATCGCCAGCGACGCCGCCTTGGGCCATTCGATCACCTGTGCGACATCGGTATTGCCCTCGAGCGCCGCGCCGGTGCCCTCGAACACCAGTGCGTCGATCGTGGCCTGCGGCCAAGCCCGGCGCAGACTGTGCAACAGCGGGGTGGTCAGCAGCACGTCCCCGAGCCGCTGCAGCGTGATGACCAAGACCCGCTGGGGGGCGTCGACCGCTTCAAGGGCGTTTCGGCGCGGCTGCGGGCGATGGTTGTCGGTCTGGGGGATAGGACTCGGCACGACCATCATGGGGCTTCGGCGGCGTCCTCGCGTAGCCCCTGCACCGCCACGACGGGCCGCTCCCCGCGCAGGGTCGCGTCGAGCAAGGACCGGTTGTCGCGCGCGCGATCGCGGGCGGCGGGCGGGTGCCAGAGGTGCAGGACCGGGGTGGCGAAACGCCCGCTTTTGCGGGTCAGGCCGCGCCGAATCAGTCGCACGGCCAGGTCGGCGTCCTCGTGGCCCCAACCGACGAAGGCAGCGTCGAAGCCGTTGACCGCTTCGAAGTCCGAGCGCCAGAGCCCGAGATTGCAGGTTTGCACCCCTTGCCAGCGCTTGGAGCGCGGCCGTGGCAGGGCTGCTGGCAGCAGGGGAAACAAGGGTGCGAGTCGGTTCACGTCGCCCCTCCAACGGGCGGCCAGCCACTGAAGCGGCCCGGCTTCGCTCAGGCGTGCGCCGTGGTGCAGCCACCGACGCGTGGCTTCGGGGGACAGCAAGATGCGCTGTCCCGCAACGAAGCGCCCCGGTTCAGCCAGTTGCGCGTGGCCGCCGATGAATGGGGGCAGAGGCACACAGTCGCCGTCGAGAAAGACGAGATAGTCACCCCGGGCCAGTGCCGCGGCGCGATTGCGCGCACGGCCGGCGCGGAAGCCCCGGTGTTCTTGCCAGACATGTTGCAAAGGAAACGGCAACGTGGCAGCCAAGGAGGCAATCCGCCTGGCCGTCTCAGGGGTGGAGCCGTCGTCGGCAATCAGCACCTCGAGCGGCCGCGTGTGCTGCGCCGCGAGGCCGCGCAGGACCTCGGTGAGCGCCTCGGGCCAGTTGTGGGTCGTGACGATGACGCTGATGTTTGGCGGGTTCATCGCGGCGTCGGAGCTTGGGGCTTGGGCCGTGTGTGCAGCCAAAGGCGCATGTAGCGATAGTACGTGCCTTCGGCATTGGTCACGGCGAGGATGAAGCCCTCCGCGCCGTCCAGGAAGCCGGCTTTGAGGACGTAACAGCGCACAAAGGTCCAAAGACCGTGCAGCACCGCGCCGAGCGGCGTGGCCCGCCGTCCGGCGCGGCGCATCCGCTCGGCGCCAGCGATCGCATAGCGGTTCATTTTGTCCAGTGCGTCGTCGAGATCCGGCATGGTGTCGTGCAACAGCGGCGTCTTCAGCCGTGCTGGAGGTCCGTCGAACACCAGCCGTTCGTGCACGAGATCGTCAGAAAAGTGCGCCTTGCCGCGGCGGAACAGCCGGGGAACTTCGTCCGGCCACCATCCGCCGTGACGCATCGGGCGCCCGAGAAAGTAGGACAGGCGCGGCAGGGCGTAGACGTCCGCCTGCGGGGCGGCCATCGCGGCTTGGATTTCGCGGGCGAGGGCGTCGGTCACGAGCTCGTCGGCATCGATCGACAGCACCCAGTCTCCCGTCGCTCGTTCGAGCGCCCGATTTTTCTGCGGCCCAAACCCGGGCCAGTCGCTGGTCACCAGCACCCGGTCCGTATAACGCCGCGCGAGCTCCGGGGTGCCGTCGGTGCTGCCGGAATCGACGACGATGATCTCGTCGGCCCAGGACACCGCCTCCAAGACCGGCGCGAGCCGGTGGGCTTCATTGTGGGTGATCAGGATGACGGAGAGGCTCATGGGACTGGGTGGCGGCTGGCGGGGCTCGAACGCCCGGCGCTCCAGAGTGCTGCAGCGATGATCACGTAAAAATGACCATCTTGATGGTCGTAGAGGATCGAATTGAACAGTGCGGCCACGCCGACGAGGATCAGGAAGCCCTGGGCGATCTGCGACACCGGTGGCGAGAGTCGGCGATTTTCCCGTGCATGGGCCCAGCCCAGAAGCAGCAACAGCGCCAGGCCGATGGCCCCCGACTGGTGCCAGATCAACAAGTATTCGCTGTGCGGGTTGTGCGAAACCCGTGCGCCGATCCAGCCGTGACGAGCGGCCAGGGTCGCATATTCCGGAGCATAGCTGCCGATGCCGCCGCCGAGCCACGGGTGGGTCTGCGCGAGTTCGACCGTGTTGCGCCAAAAATCCAGCCGATAGGCGAGCGAGGTGTTGACCTCCCCGGCTTGTGCCCGCTCGATGTCACCCAGCCCTTCGACCGTGCGCGCCCGAAACGTGGGTGAACTCACGAACAGCAGCGCGGCGAGGCTCGCGCCCAGCAGCGCCGTCAAGCCGATTCCACGCCAGCGCCAGCGCTGGTAGAAAGCGTGCGCTGCGTGCAGCAGCAGGAGCAGCAGGAACACCGCCTGTCCGGTACGGCCAGTGTTGATGAAAAACAGATTGGTCGCTGCGGCAGCGGCGTACCCGAGCCAGAGCCTTCGGCGTCGGGGCTCGGCGGAGGCGAGCCAAACCGTGGCCCAGGTCACGAAGGCCAGCATCGTCGAGTAAGCGATGTGCGAGGTGTAGCCCGAAGGCGTGTGCCATCGATTGGGGGGGGCGAAGCCCAGCGCCTGTGCGTAAGACAGCCCGAGCAGCAGCGCGAAGCCGCCGAGGAAGCCGTAAAGCATACGCCAGCCCCATTTGGGGTCACGCAAAATGGCCATCAGCGCGATCAGGAGCAGCAGTTTGCGGTACGGCCAGACCGCGCGCAACGCCTGCTCCCAGGGCAGGGGTGACCAGCAGGCGCTCAGCAGCAGCCACAGGCTCAGTGCCAAGGCCGCTTGGGCCCAGCGGTTGTGCGCGAGGAGGACCCGGGTTTGCGGCCAAGGCGCAGCGGCCAGCCAGCACAGCACGAAGGCAGCGCTGGCCAGACTGAGCCAGAACGTGGGCAGTGCGATCGCAATGGCGCAGGCCACGGCGCACATCAGCGCGGCGCGCTCGCACGCATGACGCCAGCGAAACAGCCCGTTGTCGGCGCGGGCGTTCATGCGGGCAGGCGGCCCGCGAGCCGCTCAAGAATGGCTGACGCAATCGGCTGCGGCGCGAGGTCCGCGAGGCAGCGCTTGTGGCCGAGCGGACAGACGCGCTTGAAGCAGGGCGAGCAGGTGAGCCCCAGGCGGATCACCCGGGCCTGATCGGAAAGCGGCGGCGTGTGTTCGGGCGATGTGGATCCAAACAAGGCCCAGAGCGGGACGTCGAGCGCTGCGGCCACGTGCATCAGCCCCGAGTCGTTGCTGACGCAGGCTTGGGCAAGCGCGATCAGGTCGACGGCATCGACCAGTGTCGTTTGGCCGCACAAATTGACGGTGCCTGGCGCCTGATTGGTGATTTCGGTGCCGACGGCAGCGTCTTTCGCCGAGCCCAGAACCCAAACCTCGACATCGGCAGCGCGCAGCGCTCGAGCAAGCGCGGCATAGTGCTCGGCCGGCCATTGCTTGGATGGCCCGAATTCGGCGCCCGGCAACAAGGCGACGACCGGGCGGTTGGGGGACAGCTTCAGCCGGGTCAACAGGCGCTGCTGGTTGGCCGGATCGACTCCCAGGCGGGGCCTGGGGGCGGGCGCTGTGCCTTGGGACGCGCCTGTTTCGAGGCCGAGTGCCGCATAGCGCTGAACCATCAGGGGCATCGTGGCCGGATCGAGGCGGCGCATATCGTTGATCAGCCCCCAGCGGTGCTCACCGCGGTAGCCGGTGCGCCGAGCAATTCCGGCCCAGGCCGGGATCAGCGCCGACTTCAGCGAGCCGGGCAGGACGATCGCCTGCCCATAGCGGCCGCGCAGGCTGCGGGCCAGGCGCCAACGGGTGCCCAGGGCCAGCCGTCCATGGCCGACAGGCATCTCGATCCCGTGGCGAACCTCGGGCATACGCTCGAGCAGTGGCAAGGACCAGGCGGGCGCGAGCACGTCGATGGCGACGTTGGGCCGTTGCGCACGTAGGGTTTGGAACAGCGCGCTGGCCATGACCATGTCCCCGACCCACGACGGGCCGACGACCAGGACCGCATCCGCGCCCTCCTTGCCTTCGCTCAGGGACGCTGAAGCCATTGCAGGTACCGCGGAACGCCTTCTTCGACCCGCATGAAGGCTGCGTCGTATCCGGCCGAGCGCAGCCGGCTCATGTCGGCTTGCGTGTAGCTTTGGTAGGCCCCTTTGAGGTGATCGGGAAACGGGATGTACTCGATTTCCCCGCGCCCGTGAAAGCCGATGACTGCGCGGGCGACTTCATTGAAGCTCTGCGCATGGCCGGTGCCGAGGTTGAAAATGCCGCGAACTTCGGGATGGTCGAAGATCCAAAGCTTGGCGCGGACCAGGTCGTCGACGTGGATGAAGTCCCGACGCTGTTCGCCGGGGCCGTAGCCGTCACTGGCACCGAAGAGCCGCACCTTTCCATCGCGTAGCAACTGGTGGTGGAAGTGGTAGGCCACGCTGGCCATCGGGCCTTTGTGTTGTTCCCGCGGGCCATAGACATTGAAGTAGCGCAGCCCGACCACTTGCGACGCCGGCGGCTCGGGCAGGGCGCGCACATACTGGTCGAACTGCCACTTGGAGAAGGCATACATGTTGAGCGGGTGCTCGTGCTCGCGCCGCTCCGAGAAACCCGGGCCCATGCCATACACCGAGGCCGACGAGGCATAGAGAAAGGGTACGCCGCGATGCAAGCACCAGTGCAGCAGCGCCTTCGAGTAGTCGTAATTGACCTGCATCACGAAGCGGCCGTTCCATTCCGTCGTGGTCGAGCAGGCCCCTTCATGGAAGACGGCGCGCACGGCGCCGAAGTCGCGACCGTTGGCGATGCGCTCGAGGAAGCTATCCTTGTCCAGGTAGTCCCGGAAGTCTGCGCCCACGAGATTGAGGCATTTGTGGCCGTCGGTCAGGTCGTCGACGACCAGAATGTCGGTAATACCGCGCGCGTTGAGCGCATGGACGATGTTGCTGCCGATGAAGCCGGCACCGCCGGTGACGATGATCATGTGCGCTCCTTGATGCGGTCGATGACCCGGGTGCTCGAGTGGCCGTCGACGAAGTCGAGGATCCGAACCTCGCCGCCGGCGCGCTGGACGCAGTCGGCCCCGGCGATCTGGTCCGGGCGGTAGTCACCACCTTTGACGAGAACGTCGGGCAGCAGCTTGCAGATCAGCCGCTCGGGCGTGTCTTCGGAAAAGGGGACGACCCAGTCGACCGAAGCCAAGGCGGCCAGCAGAGTCATGCGGCTTTGCAAGTCGTTGACCGGGCGGCTCGGGCCCTTGAGGCGGGCGACGGAAGCGTCGTCATTGACGGCCACGATGAGGCGATCTCCGAGTGCGCGGGCCTGTTGCAGGTAGTGCACATGCCCGGGGTGGAGCAGGTCGAAGCAGCCGTTGGTCATGACGATGCGCTCCCCGGCGGCGCGGCAGGCTCGGATGTATCCCACGAGCGCCTCTTCATCGACGATGCCGGTCGGAACCTCGGCGTGTTCGTGCAGCGCGCGGTGAAGTTCGTCGAGCGTGACGCTGGCGGTGCCGAGTTTGCCCACCACGATGCCGGCCGCAAGGTTGGCCAGCGCCGTCGCGTCCGCCAGCCGGAGACCCACGCCGAGGCCAGCCGCCAGCACGGCGACCACGGTGTCGCCGGCGCCCGTGACGTCGAACACCTCTCGGGCGCGTGCGGCCAGCGGGAGGGCGGGGCGGTCGCGCTCGATGAGCAGCATGCCCCGCTCGCTGCGGGTGATCAACAAGGCTTGAAGGTCGAGCGTCTCGCGCAGGTTCTGGCCGCGTTCGATCAGGGCCTCTTCGCTGTCGACGCGACCCGCAACCGCTTCGAACTCCTGCATGTTGGGGGTGAGCACCGTCGCCCCGCGGTAGCGAGAGAAATCGGTGCCTTTGGGGTCGACCACGATCGGGATGCCAGCAGCGCGCGCCATGTCGATCAGCTGGGGCGCGGCCGCGAGCGTGCCCTTGGCGTAGTCCGAAAGGACCAGCGCGCGATGCCCCGGCAGATGCAGCCGCACCTGTTGTTCGACCCTTGGCCGGGTTTGCGCCGCGAACGGCGCCTCGAAGTCGAGGCGGATCAGTTGTTGGTGGCGGCTGACGACCCGCAGCTTGGTGATGGTGCGCGCGTCGGGCAGGGTGACGAGCCGGGAGTCGACGCCGCGAGCCACGAGCTGCTGGCGCAGCGTGCGGCCGTCGTCGTCGTCACCCACGAGTCCAACCAGGGTCGCGTGAGCACCGAGGGCCGCGATGTTCGCGGCGACGTTGCCCGCGCCGCCGATGCGCGACTCGTCGTTCTGAACATGAACGACCGGGACCGGCGCTTCGGGCGAGATGCGCGACGTGGCACCGTGCCAATAGCGGTCGAGCATGACATCGCCGACCACCAGCACGCGCGCGGCGGAGAAATCGAGGGTCCGAGGTGTGGACAAGGCAAACTCGCAGGCAATTAAACTCGTGCGATTCTATGGTTCCCGTGTCGCGTGCGAGCCGGTCCGCATGGCCCTGAGCGCGGGCCGAGTTGCTTTACCTCCCTTTTGAGATTCCCCGATGAATGCCATAGATGCCCAGATCGCAAGCCATGAGGCGACCGTCCATGCCCTCAAAGGGCTGATTCCCACGATTGCGGCAACCGGTTCTGCGCTCGTCGCGACGCTGCGCCAGGGCGGCAAGGTGTTGTTGTGCGGGAATGGCGGGAGCGCGGCGGATGCGCAGCACATTGCCGCGGAACTGGTGGGCCGCTTCGTGCGTGCGCGCCCCGGGCTTGCGGCGATTGCGCTCACGACCGATACCTCGGCGCTGACCGCCATTGCCAATGATTTCGGCTACGAGCAGGTGTTCGCCCGGCAGGTTCAGGCCCTGGGACGCTCGGGCGATGTGTTGGTGGCGATTTCGACGTCGGGCAACAGCGCCAATGTGATTGCGGCCGTCACTCAGGCGCAGGCGCAGGGAATGAAGGTGGTCGGTTTGCTGGGCGGTGACGGTGGTGCCCTCGCGGATCGGGTGGATCAAGCCCTGATCGTCCCGAGCCGCGAGACCGCCCGGGTGCAGGAATGCCACATCCTCATCGGTCATATCTGGTGCCAGATGGTCGACGAGGCTGCGGTGAGCGAGGGGTGGGCGTCGTGAGTGCGACTCGCTCTCGGCTGGTGATCCTCGACCGCGATGGGGTGATCAACGCCGATTCCGACGCTTACATCAAATCGGCCGAGGAGTGGCAGCCCCTGCCCGGCAGCCTGGATGCCATCGCGCGACTCAAGGCCGCGGGCTGGCGGGTAGCGGTGGCGACGAACCAGTCCGGCTTGGCGCGGGGACTGTTCGACCGGGCGGCGCTCGACGCGATGCACCAGAAATTCGCCGATCTGCTGGCCGAGCGCGGCGCTGCGGTCGACCTCATCGTCTGGTGCCCACACGGGCCGGACGCCGGCTGCGACTGCCGCAAGCCGCGTCCGGGGCTGCTGCATCGCATCGC
>NZ_JAEMQB010000016.1:0-5337 GCF_022759015.1 Tibeticola sp.
CGCCCACCTCGCCAAAGTCCGGGTGCGGCACGCCAACGACGGCGCTCTCGGCCACCCCCGGCAGCTCGTTGATCACCCCCTCGATTTCCGCCGGGTAGACGTTGTAGCCGCCCGAGATGATGAGGTCTTTGCTGCGTCCGACGATGGTGACGTAACCGTCTGCGTCGAAGCGGCCGACGTCGCCGGTCTTGAAGAAGCCGTCGGCGGTGAACTCCTCGGCGGTCTTCTCAGGCATGCGCCAGTAGCCGGAGAACACATTGGGGCCGCGCACCTGGATGTGCCCCGGCTCCCCCGTGGCAACCGGGCGGCCAGCATCGTCGACGTTGCGCAACTGCACCCCCGGCAGCGGAAAGCCCACCGTGCCGCCGCGGCGCTCGCTGCGCCCGCCGTAGCGCGGATCGGCGGCATAGGGGTTGGAGCTCAGCATCAGTGTCTCGCTCATGCCGTAGCGTTCCAGGATGGTGTGGCCGGTGCGCGCTTGCCACGCGCGGAAGGTTTCGATCAGCAAAGGCGCCGAGCCCGAAATGAACAGCCGCATGCTGCGCGCCGCCTCGGGCGTGAGCGCGGGCTCAGCCAGCATGCGCACATAGAGCGTGGGCACGCCCATGAAGACGGTCGCCTCGGGCAGCCGCCGCACCACTTGCGCCGCGTCGAAGCGGTTGAACCAGATCATGCGGCTGCCTGCCAGCAGCGCGCCATGGATGGCGATGAAGAGGCCGTGCACATGGAAGATCGGCAACGCGTGCAGGAGCACGTCACCGCCCTGCCCCGCCGCATCGGGTCGCCGCCAGCCCCAGTAGTCATGCAGCACCTGGGCGTTCGAGAGCAAATTGCCATGCGAAAGCATCGCGCCCTTGGAGCGACCGGTGGTGCCACTGGTGTAGAGGATCGCGGCCAGTTCGTCCGCGCGCTTGGGCGCGGTCTCGAAGCGGTCGCTGTGCGCACTCGCGCGCTCGAGCAGGCTGCCGCTGCGGTCGTCGCCGAGCGTGAACACATGCCGCGTCCCCGCCTGGAACGCCAAGGTGCTGACCCAGCCGAAGTTTCCCGGCGTGCAAACCACCACGGCGGGCTCGGCATTGCCGATGAAATACTCGATCTCAGCCCGCTGGTACGCGGTGTTGAGCGGAAGGAAGACGTAACCCGCACGCAGCGTGGCGAGGTAGAGCAGCATCGCCTCGACCGATTTGTCCACCTGCACGGCGATGCGGCTGCCTTCCTCGAGCCCCAGCGAGCGCAGAAAGTTCGCCAACATCGCCGTAGCGCGCTCGATGTCGCGCCAGCTGTAGGCCAGGCCCGCCGAGGGGCCATCCGCGACCTCGACCGCCACCGCATCGAGGTTCGCCGGAAAAGCGGCCCGCAGCGCCGCGTACAGGTTGCCGTGACTCATCGAAACCACCCCGAAAGAAACCCACTGCTCAGAAATTCGGCCGACGCTTGGCCAAGAAGGCCGCGATGCCCTCACGATGCTCGGCGCTGTCGGCGTAGTCATAGGCTGTGGAAACTATGTTTTCCATAGCAACACCTGAGCGTTTTACGCCGGCATCCAGGCCAAAAAGCTCAAAAAACAGCCGCTTCGTGCGGCGCGCGGCCTCGGGCGCGAGTGCGGCAATGCGTTCGGCACGCGCTGCGGCCTGGGCCGCGACCTCCGCGTCTGGGACCACTTGGTGGAGAAAGCCGCGCCGCTCCATGACCTGCGCATCGAGGACGGCCGCCTCGAGCAGCATCTCGCGCGCCGTCATCTCGCCCACCGCCCGCGCGACCAGCGCCGCTTCGCGCGGCGCCATCGAAAACCCGAGCCGCGCAATCGGCGCCCCAAAGCGCGCACCCTCGCCCGCCACCCGCAAGTCGCAGCAACTCGCGATCTCCACGCCTGCGCCCATGCACGCGCCTTCGATCTGCGCGATCAGCGGCACTTCGCAGCGCAGCAGCGCCGAAAGCGCGGGCCAGACCACCTCCTCGTGAAACTGCCGCAGACCCTCGACCGAAAAGCGAAAGTCGGGGTATTCGGCAATGTCGCCACCGGCGCAGAATTGACCCTCAGCGCCGCGCACGATTACGACGCGCAAGCCGCGCTGCCGGCCGATGTCTTCGGCCGCCGCGCGCAACGAGCGCCACATCGACACCGACATGGCGTTGAGCTTGCCCGGGTGTTCGAGCGTCAGCAGCCCAATCGCGCCGCATGTCTCCCAATGGATGGCACCTGCCATCGCCCGCCCCTTCAGTGCGCGGCCGCGCGCACGAACGGCGCGGGTTGCCGCTGCGCCCACACCCACAGGGCCACGCCGCCGAGCACCATCGGAATGCACAGCCATTGCCCCATGGTCAGCCCCAGCGAGAGAAAGCCGAGGAAGTTGTCGGGTTCGCGGAAGAACTCCGCAATGAAGCGCAGGCAGCCGTAGCCCACCAGAAAAGCGGCACTCACCTCCCCGAGTCGACGCGGCCGGCGGGCGTAGAGCCACAGCAGCACGAACAGCAACACGCCTTCGAGCAAAAACTCATAGAGCTGCGAGGGATGCCGCGCCGAGCTGCCAGCGCCGCGAAACACCATGGCCCAGGGCAGTGACGGGTCGGCGACCCGCCCCCACAACTCGCCATTGATGAAGTTTCCGATGCGACCGGCCGCCAACCCCGGCGGCACGCAGGGCGCGATGAAATCCATCACCTGCAAAAACGGCCGCTGCCGCATGCGCGCGAACCCAGCCATGGCCACCAGCACGCCCAGCAGCCCGCCATGGAAACTCATGCCGCCCTGCCAGACCGCGAAGATCTCGGCCGGATGGGCAAAGTAATACGCGGGCTTGTAGAACAGCACATAGCCCAGGCGCCCGCCGATGACCACACCGAGCACGCCGTAAAACAAAATGTCTTCGACGTCGCGCCGCTGCCAGCCCCAATCGCCCTGCGTCAGCGAAGCATAGGGCTCATGGCGCAGCCGCCGCAAAGCCAGCGCCATGAAGAGCCCAAAGGCCACCAGGTACATCAAGCCGTACCAGTGAATCGCCACGGGCCCGAGGCGCAGCGCGACGGGGTCGATGTCCGGATGCATCAGCATGGTCTGGCCCCGCTGCTCAGTCGCCCAGCATCGACAGGTCGCGCACCGCGCCCTTGTCGGCCGAGGTCGCCAGCATCGCATAGGCCTTGAGCGCGGCGGACACCTTGCGCGGACGCGGTTTGGCGGGCTTCCAGCCTTTCGCATCCTGTTCGGCGCGACGGCGGGCGAGTTCCGCGTCGCTCACGAGCACGTCGATGCGACGGTTCGGAATGTCGATGCGGATGCGGTCGCCCGCTCGCACCAGACCGATGGCGCCGCCGGCCGCCGCCTCGGGCGACACATGTCCGATCGACAAGCCCGAGGTCCCCCCCGAAAACCGCCCGTCGGTCAGCAAGGCGCACAGCTTGCCGAGCCCTTTGGACTTGATGTAGCTTGTCGGGTAGAGCATCTCCTGCATGCCCGGCCCGCCTTTGGGGCCTTCATAGCGCACCACCACCACATCACCGGGCTGGACCTTGTCCGCCAGGATGTCGGCCACCGCCTCGTCCTGCGATTCGGTCACATACGCACGACCCTCGAACACCAGCAGGCTGTCGTCCACCCCCGCCGTCTTGACCACGCAGCCCGCTTCGGCAATGTTGCCGTAGAGCACGGCCAGCCCGCCCTCCTGCGAATACGCATGCTCGACCGAACGGATGCAGCCCTCGGCGCGGTCGGTGTCCAGGCTCGGCCAGCGCGTGCTCTGTGAAAACGCCTGCTGCGTCGGAATTCCTGCAGGCCCGGCGCGGTAGAAGGTTTGCACCGCCTCGTCCTGCGTGCGCATCACGTCCCATTGCTCCAGCGCCTCGGCCAGGCTCGCGCTGTGCACGGTCGGCACATCGGTGTGCAGTTTGCCGGCCCGGGCAAGCTCGCCCAAGATGCCGAAAATGCCGCCCGCGCGGTGCACGTCCTCGACGTGGTATTTCTGCGTGTTCGGCGCCACCTTGCAGAGCTGCGGCACCCCGCGCGAGAGCCGGTCGATGTCGGCCATCTGAAAGTCGATCCCGGCCTCCTGCGCGACTGCGAGCAGATGCAGGATGGTGTTGGTCGACCCGCCCATGGCGATGTCGAGCGCCATCGCGTTCTCGAACGCCTTGCGCCCGACCGCACGCGGCAGCACGCGCTCATCGCCCTGCTCGTAGTAACGCCGGCAAAGCTCGACGATGAGCCGGCCAGCCCGCTTGAACAATTGCTCGCGGTCGGCATGGGTGGCCACCAGCGTGCCGTTGCCCGGCAGCGACAGCCCCAGCGCCTCGGTCAGGCAGTTCATCGAGTTGGCCGTAAACATGCCCGAGCACGAACCGCAGGTCGGGCAAGCCGATCGCTCCACCTCGGCCACCGTCTCGTCGCTGACCTTCGAGTCGGCCGCCATGACCATCGCGTCGATCAGGTCGATCTTGTGCACGCCCAGGCGCGTCTTGCCCGCCTCCATCGGCCCGCCCGAGACGAACACCACGGGAATGTTGAGCCGCATGGCCGCCATCAGCATGCCCGGGGTGATCTTGTCGCAGTTGCTGATGCAGACCATGGCATCGGCACAGTGCGCGTTGACCATGTATTCGACCGAGTCGGCAATGATGTCGCGGCTTGGCAGCGAATAGAGCATGCCGTCATGCCCCATGGCAATGCCGTCGTCCACGGCGATGGTGTTGAACTCCTTGGCCACGCCACCGGCGGCCTCGATCTCGCGGGCGACGAGTTGTCCCAGGTCCTTGAGATGCACATGCCCCGGCACGAACTGCGTGAATGAGTTGACGACGGCCACGATGGGCTTGTCGAAATCGCCGTCCTTCATGCCGGTGGCGCGCCAGAGGGCGCGGGCTCCGGCCATGTTGCGGCCGGCGGTGGTGGTTTTGGATCGATAAGCAGGCATGGTTGATCTCGCAGACAAAGGGGGGCAAACGGGGCGGGACACAGGTCCCGAGACAGAGCAGTCTTCGATTCTACGGAGCCGGAGGCACAGAACAGGCGGCGTTCAACTGGCCGCGAGTCCAAGGGAGAACCACCTACCGACTCGGCCGCCTTCTCTTTCGATCAGCGCCGGCGCCGAGGCGTCATGCCCAACGCCTCTTTGCTTTTTTCGATGCGCTCGCGTTTGCGCTGCTCCATCTTTTCCATTTCGCGGCGCTTGGTGTACCCGCTCCAGTCGGCCCAGGTCCACCAGGCCACCGCCAGGCCAAAGGGCGCAAGCACCACCCACCAGCTCCAGGTTGCCACCGGGCCGAGTTCCAGGAATTTCAGCAGCAGCAGAATCAGTCCGAGTCCGAGGAAATACATCACCACACTCCCAGGAAAAATAAGCAGTC
>NZ_JAEMQB010000053.1:0-53225 GCF_022759015.1 Tibeticola sp.
CCGTGAACATCGCCGCCGTGCCCAGCACCGAAAGCGTGCGCATGAATCGAGGCGCGGCCCGCAAGATGCCCCGGCCGATCGCACGGGACAGCGCCCGGGGCCGCGCGCTGAGCCAAAGACCAAAGTCGTCGGCCTTGACGATCGCTGCCACCAGGCCGTAGACCCCAACGGTCATCAGCACGGCGATGCCCACGAGCACCGCGACGCGTTGCCCGAGCGGCGCCTCGGCCACCGTGCTGAGCGCAATGACGATGATTTCGGCCGACAACACGAAGTCGGTGCGCACGGCACCGGCGATTTTGTCCGCCTCGAGTGGCGTGGGGTCTGTGGAGGCGGGCGCCGGGCGAGCGGCAGGCACCTCGCTGGATGCCTCATGCGGCAACCAGCGAGAGAGCAGTTTCTCCGCGCCCTCGAAGCACAAATACGTGCCGCCCAGCATGAGCAGCGGTGTCACCGCCCAAGGCGCGAAGGCGCTGATGCCAAGCGCAGCCGGGACCAGGATGGCCTTGTTCTTCAAGGAGCCCTTGGCGACGGCCCAGACGACGGGAAGCTCGCGATCCGGGTCGACGCCGTGCACCTGCTGCGCATTGAGCGCCAGGTCATCACCGAGGACGCCCGAGGTCTTGGCCGCCGCCGTCTTGGTCATGACCGAGACATCGTCGAGCAGCGTCGCGATGTCGTCGAGAAGCGCGAGCAGGCTGGCAGCGGCCACGGTTGACTCGATCGCTTACCCGACCCAGCGCCGGGCGTTGCGCCAGATGCGCATCCAGGGACTGGCCGCGGCGGGGTCGAGCGGGGTCCAGCTCATCTGGATGTTGCGGAACACCCGCTCCGGGTGCGGCATCATGGCCGTGAAGCGACCATCGGCCGTGGTGACGGCGGTGAGACCGCCGGGGCTGCCGTTGGGGTTGTACGGATACACCTCGGTGGGCTGGCCGTGGGGGTCGACGAAGCGCATCGCGCCGATCACGCGGCCCGCGTCACCGCGGTGGCGGAAGTTGGCGTAGCCCTCGCCGTGCGCGACCGCGATCGGCAGGCGGCTGCCGGCCATGCCGGCGAAGAACAGGCTGGGCGAGTCGAGCACTTCGACGAGGGAAAAGCGGGCTTCGAAGCGTTCGCTTTGGTTGGTCGTGAAGCGCGGCCAGTGTTCGGCGCCGGGGATGATGTCGGCGAGTTCGGCGAACATCTGGCAGCCGTTGCACACGCCGAGCCCAAAGGTATCCGGTCGGGCGAAAAACTGCTGAAATTGCTCCGACAGCCCGCGGTTGAAGGTGATCGAGCGCGCCCAGCCGATGCCCGCGCCCAGCGTGTCGCCGTAGGAAAACCCACCGCAGGCGACGATGCCCTGGTAGTCGGCAAGCCGCGCGCGCCCAGCCAGCAGGTCGGTCATGTGCACGTCGTCGGCATCGAAACCGGCCTCGGTGAAGGCATAGGCCATCTCCACATGCGAGTTCACCCCCTGCTCGCGCAGGATGGCCACGCGCGGCCGCGCGAGGTTCAGGTAGGGTGCGGCCACGTCCTCCGCGGGGTCAAAGCTCAGAGCGACGTGCAGGCCGGGATCGTCCGCACGGCCGGCCGCCGCGTGTTCGGCATCGGCACACTCGGGGTTGTCGCGCTCGCGGCAGATCTTCCAACTCACCTCGTCCCAGCGTTGCTGCAGCTCGGCCAGCGGCGCGCTGAAAATTTCGCGCGCGTCGCGCCACACCGACAGCGAACCCTTGCCGAACGCGATCGGCGAGGCTTCGGGCCGGGTCTTGCCGATGGGGTGGCTGCAGGCACCCAGGCCGTGCGCGCGCAGCGTCTGCAACACGGCGTCCCGCTGCGCGGTGCGCACCTGCAACACCACCCCGAGTTCCTCGTTGAAGAGGGCCTTGAGGGTTTGCTCTTCCCGCCGCGCGCTGACCTGGGCCGCCCAATTCTTGGCGTCACCCACATCGGCGCGGCTGTCGCTGATCCCGTCGCCCTCGGTGACGAGCAGGTCCACGTTGAGCGCCACGCCCACATGGCCGGCGAAGGCCATTTCGGCAACGGCCGCGAACAGCCCCCCGTCGCTGCGGTCGTGGTAGGCGAGGATGGCGCCACGGGCGCGCAATTCGTTGACCGCGTCGACCAGCCGCCGCAGATCGGCCGCTTCGTCGAGGTCGGGCACGGGGCCGCCGGCCTGGTCCAGCACCTGGGCGAGAATGCTGCCACCCATGCGCATGCGGCCACGGCCCAGGTCGACCAGGATGAGCGTGCTGTCCTCGCACGCTGCGTCGAGCTGCGGGGTGAGCGTGCCGCGTACGTCGTCGAGCGTGGCAAACGCGCTCACGATCAGGCTCACCGGCGAGACGACCTTGCGGGCCTCGCCCTCGTGCGTCCATTGCGTGCGCATCGACAAACTGTCTTTGCCGACCGGGATCGACACCCCGAGCGCCGGGCACAGCTCGAGGCCGACCGCCTTGACCGTGTCGTAGAGCGCCGCGTCCTCGCCGGGCTCACCGCACGCGGCCATCCAGTTGGCCGAGAGCTTGACGCGATTGAGCTCGATCGGCGCAGCCAGCAGGTTGGTGATGGCCTCGGCCACCGCCATGCGGCCAGAAGCCGGCGCATCGGTCGCGGCCAGCGGCGTGCGCTCGCCCATGCTCATCGCCTCGCCCGCAAAGCCCGCGTAATCGGCCAGCGTCACCGCGCAGTCGGCCACCGGCACTTGCCAAGGGCCGACCATCTGGTCGCGGTGCGTGAGTCCACCCACGGTGCGGTCGCCGATGGTGATGAGAAAGCGTTTGGACGCCACCGTCGGGTGCCCGAGCACCTCGTGCACGGCCTGCGACAGCGTGACGCCGGTGAGGTCGAGCACGCCGGCCTCGCGCGACACGCGCTGCACGTCGCGCGTCATGCGCGGGGGTTTGCCGAGCAACACATCCATCGGCATGTCGACCACCGCCGTCGCGCCGTCTTCGACGACGAGCGTGCGCGCCTCGGTGGCACGGCCGACGACGGCAAACGGGCAACGCTCCCGCGCACAGATGGCCGCAAAAGCGTCGAGCGACTCGGGGGCGATGGCCAGCACATAGCGCTCCTGGCTTTCGTTGCACCAGATCTCGCGCGGCGACAGCCCCGACTCTTCGAGCGGTATGGCGCGTAGGTCGAAGCGCG
This sequence comes from Tibeticola sp., assembly GCF_022759015.1. Lineage (NCBI taxonomy): Bacteria > Pseudomonadati > Pseudomonadota > Betaproteobacteria > Burkholderiales > Comamonadaceae > Tibeticola > Tibeticola sp. The sequence continues at coordinate 3,139 of NZ_JAEMQB010000053.1, forward strand.
CACCGCGACCGGCATCGTTCGTCAGTTCGGGGAAAGCGTTGGAGAGCCCACCCGCACCCACGTCGTGAATGGCCAGAATCGGGTTGGCCTCACCCTGGGCCCAACAGGCGTTGATGACTTCCTGCGCGCGGCGCTCGATCTCGGGGTTGCCGCGCTGCACCGAGTCGAAGTCCAGTTCGGCGGCGTTCGCGCCGGTGGCCATCGAGCTCGCCGCCCCGCCGCCCATGCCGATGCGCATGCCCGGCCCACCCAGTTGCACCAGCAGCGTGCCGGCCGGGAACGCCACCTTGTGGGTGAGCCGCGCGTCGATCTGGCCCAGGCCGCCCGCAATCATGATGGGTTTGTGGTAGCCGCGCTGCACACCGGCCACCTGCTGCTCGTATTCGCGGAAGTAGCCCGCGAGATTGGGCCGACCAAACTCGTTGTTGAATGCCGCCCCGCCGAGCGGCCCTTCGATCATGATCTGCAAGGGGCTGGCGATGTGCGCGGGCTTGCCCCCCGGCGCATCGGCAAGCCCACCCCAGAGCTTGCCCACGGTGAAGCCCGTCAAACCCGCTTTTGGCTCGGAACCGCGACCCGTGGCGCCCTCGTCGCGGATTTCCCCACCCGCGCCGGTGGCCGCACCAGGAAAAGGCGAGATCGCCGTGGGGTGGTTGTGTGTCTCCACCTTCATCAGCACATGCTGCAGCAGAGTCTCTTTTTGATAGCAAGGAACGACCGAATCACGCTGGGATTCTTGGGTTTTTGCCACAAAAACCTCGGTCGGACGGCCTTCGATGACCGAAGCGTTGTCGGAATACGCCACGACCGTGTGCTGCGGCGCCATGCGGTGCGTGTGGCGGATCATCGCGAATAGGCTCTGTTCCTGCGGCGTGCCGTCGATGATGAACTGGGCGTTGAAAATCTTGTGCCGGCAATGTTCGCTGTTGGCCTGCGCGAACATCATCAGTTCGACATCCGTCGGGTTGCGACCCAGCCGCGTGAACGCGTCGACCAGGTAGTCGATCTCGTCCTCGGCCAGCGCCAGGCCCCAGGCTTGGTTGGCCCGCACCAAGGCATCGCGGCCACCGCCGAGCACATCGACATGCTCGAGCGGTGCTGGCGGCAGCTCGGCAAAGAGGGCGCGGACGGCCTCCCGGTCGGGCAAGACCGATTCGGTCATGCGGTCATGCAGCACGGCCGCCAGCCGCTCGCGCGTGCCCGCATCGACGCTCGCCCGGCCCAGCAGCGGCGACTTGAGCGTCAGATGGAACTCCGTCACGCGCTCGATGCGGTGCACGGCCAGCCCACAGTTGCGGGCAATGTCGGTCGCTTTCGAGGCCCAGGGGGAAATCGTTCCGACGCGCGGCGCCACGATGAGCCGCAGCGCATCGCCGGCGGTCTGGCCCTCGAACGGTTCCCCGTACCGCAGCAAGGCGGCCAGCCGATCCTGCAGCGCCGCATCGGGCGGGGCATCGGTCGCGACCACATGCACGAAGCGGGCCGCCAAGCCCTGCACCCGCGGGTCGATGGCCTGCAGCCGCGGCAACAGTTGGCGGATACGGAAAGGACTGAGCGCATTCGCGCCATCGAATAGGGTCAGATTGGGAGCTGTCACGCGCGGGGCCCGGGTTGGAGCGGGGAAAAGGGGGTGGCGGAGTGGACTTCGGGCGCTTGCGCCTGGCGACGCGGTTACAGGCCCGAAAAGCGCCTGATTTTAAAGGGGGCTGAACGATGCCCAAGCCGCCCCAAGGGGGTGAATGGGATAATTGGGCCATGAGCATTCACCTACACACCGAGGAAGAAATCCAAGGCATGCGCGTGGTCGGGCAACTCACCGGCCGCCTGCTCGACTACCTCACCCCCTTCGTCCAGCCGGGCATCACCACCAACGAGCTCGACCGCCTGGCCGAAACCTACACCACTGAGGTGCTCGGAGCGATCTCCGCGCCGCTGAACTATCAGCCGCCGGGCCACGCGCCCTACCCCAAGTCGATCTGCACCTCGATCAACCACCAGGTCTGCCACGGCATTCCCAATGACAAGCCGCTCAAAAAAGGCGACATCCTCAACATCGACGTCACCCTCATCAAGGACGGCTGGCACGGCGATTCGAGCCGCATGTTCATCGTCGGCGACGCATCGATCGCGGCCAAACGCCTCTGCGCGCTGACCTATGAAGCCCTGTGGCTGGGCATCGAGCAGGTGCGGCCCGGGGCGCATCTGGGCGACATCGGTCACGCCATCCAGAGCTTCGCCGAGCGCCACGGCCTGAGCGTGGTGCGTGAGTTCTGCGGCCACGGCATCGGTCGCAAATTCCATGACGAGCCGCAGGTGCTGCATTACGGCCGGCCCGGCACGCTCGAGCGGCTCGAGGCCGGCATGATCTTCACCATCGAGCCCATGCTCAACGCCGGCCGGCGCGACATCAAGGAACTGGGCGATGGCTGGACCATCGTCACCAAGGACCGGTCGCTGTCGGCGCAATGGGAGCACACGATTTTGGTCACGCCCACCGGCTACGAGGTGCTCACGCAGTCCGAGGGCGCGCCGCCGCCACCCGCGTTCGTGCGGGGCTTCGCCGCCTCGACTGCGTAAGAGGCTGAACGCTCAAGCCGCGGCCCATGTCGAGCGAGCCCTGCCCCGCCCCCCTCGAAGCAGCCCCCTTGAGCCGGCGCGAGTGCTTCCTGCGCGACAAGGCGGCCCTCTTCGCCCCGCATGAGCGCGGCCGTTCGACCCGGGGCTTGCGGCAAACGCTGCGTCGCGCGGCGGCTCTCGTCGACGATCTGCTACGCGCCCTCTGGACCGACGCCGCCATCCCGACCGGTGCCGCGCTCGCGGCCGTCGGCGGCTATGGCCGCGGGGAGCTCTACCCCCACTCGGACGTCGACGTCCTGATCCTGCTGCCAGAGGTCGACGCGCCCGATCCCCAGGCCGAGGCCGTCCTCAAAACAGCGATCGAACGCTTCATCGGCCTGTGCTGGGACAGCGGCCTGGAAATTGGCGCCTCGGTCCGCAGCATCGACGAATGCGTGAGTGAGGCGGCGCGGGACATCACCATCCAAACCGCGATGCTCGAAGCGCGGCTCATCTTGGGTGACCCCGCACTGTACGCCCGCTTTCAGGCGCGCTTTGCCTCCGCGCTCGACCCCCAGGCGTTTTTCGTCGCCAAGACGCTCGAGATGCGTCAGCGGCACCAGAAGTTTGAGAACACCCCCTACGCGCTCGAGCCCAACTGCAAAGAATCACCGGGCGGGCTGCGTGACCTGCAAGTGATCCTCTGGGTGGCGAAGGCGGCGGGGCTCGGACAGAGCTGGAGCGACCTGGAACGCCGAGGGCTCGCCACCGCCCTCGAGGTTCGTCAGCTCAAACGCAACGAGGCGCTGCTCGCCTTGATCCGCGTGCGGCTCCACCTGGCCGCGCGTCGCCGGGAAGACCGGCTCATTTTCGACCTGCAAACCGCGCTTGCCGAGTCCTTCGGCGAGGTCGATCGGTATGCCAAGAACGGCCGCCTGCAGCAGCGCGCCAGCGAGGCGCTGATGCGCCGGTACTACTGGGCCGCGAAAGCCGTCACCCAGCTCAACCAAATCCTCATACTCAACATCGAGGAGCGGCTGAGCACCGCCGCGGCTGGCACCCCGCAGGCTTTGCGCCGGATCAACGACCGCTTTTGGGACAAGGCTGGGATGATCGAAGTCGCCGACGACGATCTCTATCGACGCGAGCCCCACGCCATCCTGGAAACCTTCCTCATCTACCAAACCACGGTCGGTGTCAAAGGGCTCTCCGCGCGCACCCTGCGCGCGCTCTACAACGCGCGGCGGCTGATGGACGCGCGATTCCGTCGAGATCCGGCCAACCGCGCAACCTTCCGCCAAATCCTGCAGCAGCCGCAGGGTATCACCCACGCAATGCGCCTGATGAACCAGACCTCGGTGCTCGGGCGCTACCTATGGGCCTTCCGTCGCACCGTGGGTCAAATGCAGCACGACCTGTTCCATGTGTACACGGTCGACCAGCATATCCTCATGGTTTTGCGCAACGTCCGCCGCTTCTTCATCGCGGAGCACGCGCACGAGTACCCCCATTGCTCGCAGCTCGCAGCCAGTTGGGAACAGCCCTGGATCCTCTATCTGGCCGCGCTGTTTCACGACATCGGCAAAGGCCGCGGCGGCGACCACTCCGAGATCGGCGCGCGTGAGGTCCGCCGGTTTTGCCGCGCGCACCAAATCGAAGGCGAGGCGGCCGATCTGGCGGAATTTCTCGTGCGCGAGCATCTGCTGATGAGCCACGTCGCCCAGAAGCAGGACCTCGGCGACCCGGCCGTCATCGAAGCCTTTGTGCGCCGCGTGGGAACCGAGCGGCGACTGACCGGCCTCTATCTGCTGACGGTTGCCGACATCCGCGGCACCAGCCCCAAGGTCTGGAACGCCTGGAAGGGCAAGCTGCTCGAAGACCTCTACCGCGCCAGCCTACGTGCGCTCGGCGGCGCACGCACCGATGCGGCAGCCGCCGTCGCCGAACGCAAACGCGAGGCCCAGGTGCTGCTGGCCCTGCACGCCCAACCGCACTCGGCCCATCAAGCCTTGTGGGACACGCTCGACCTCGGCTACTTCATGCGGCATGACGCCAATGAACTCGCTTGGCATGCGCGCCAGATCAGCCGCCACCGGGCCCTGCACGCACAAAAGCAGCCCGATGCCCCCTTGCCGCCGCTGGTGCGCGCCCGTCATTCACCACTGGGTGAAGGTCTGCAGGTGCTCGTCTATTGCCGCGATCAAGCCGACCTGTTCGCGCGCCTCTGCGCCTATTTCGATCGCGCCAACTTCAACGTGCTCGACGCCAAAGTCCACACCACCAGCGACGGCTACGCGCTCGACACCTTCCAGGTCGTCACCGACCTGCAGCCGGAACACTATCGCGAGTGGATCACGATGATCGAAAAAGGCCTCAGCGATGCGATCGGTACCGACGATCCCCTTCCTCCGCCGCGCCGCGGCCGCCCCTCGCGCCGCGTGCGCAGCTTCCCGGTCACACCACGCATCGACCTGCGCCCGGATGAGAAAGGGCAACGCTGGCTGCTCTTCGTCTCCACCAGCGACCGGCCCGGCCTGCTCTATGCGATCGCGCGCGTCCTCGCCCAGCACCGGGTAAGCATCCAGCTCGCAAAGATCAGCACCCTGGGTGAGCGTGTCGAAGACACCTTCGTGGTCGAGGGGGACGAGCTGCAACACGCCCGCCGCCAACTCGAAATCGAAACCGAATTGCTGCAAGCCATCGCGCCGCAGTGAGCGTCCCGCGCGATGGGTTCAGCCCTGCCACGGGCTCAGGTCGTCGCGTCGTCGAGCACCTCGAACGGCACATGCGCCGCGGGCTTGGGCAGCCGCCGAATCTGCAGCAACCCACCGAAAACCGCGGCACCGACCGACAAGGCCAGGGCTGCCGCGCCGGCAAAGGCCAACGACGCCCGCAGCCCGACATGCTCGCCGATCCACCCGCCGAGCAAAGCCCCGGGCCCGGCAGGCAGCAGGATGAGCCAGCGCATCGTGCTCGTCATGCGCCCCAACAAAGGCTCGGGCGTCACCGCTTGCCGCATCCCAATGAAGTTAATGAAGATCAGCACCGCCCCGAGGCCGAACAAGGCCAGGTTGAGCGCAAACGCGGCGACGCCCCACCGCCCGACGGGCGCGAGCGCGAGCAAGCCCCAGCCCATGCCCGTGAGCGCAAAGCCCCCGAGCAGCGACGGACCGGGCCCGAAACGGCGGCTCAAACGGTCGCCCAACAGACTCGCGGTCACAGTGCCGACACCCAGCGCCACGTAGCTCGTGCCGACCGCACTCTCGCTCATGCCGAGCTGTCGCGTCGCGATCAGAATCTGGACCACCATGGCCGACTGGTGGGCAATCTGCCACAGCCCAACGGCCAAGGCGAGGCTGCGCAGCAGCGGCTCGCGGGCGACGAAGCGCAAGCCTTCGCGCAAGTCCTGCCAGAACCCGCCCGGCTTGCAGGCCGCGGGCGTCTCCTGCACCGGGGTTGAGCGCAAGACGAGCGCCGAGAGCAGCAGCATCGCCGCATCGGCCAACAAGGCCAGCGGGGCCCCAAGCAGCCGGATCAGGACGCCTGCAACGCCAGGCCCGGCCACCTCTGCGCTCGAACTGGCCAAGGAATTGCGCGCATGGGCCTCGACCAGCCGCTCGCGAGGCACCACCTGCGTGAGCACGATTTGCGCTGCCGAGCCCGCGACCGTGTGCACCATGCCGCCGACGAAGCCAACGGCATACAGCCAACCCATGCTCAAGGCGCCCATGGCCCAAGCCAGGGGCACCGACCCCACCGCCAGCGCGAGCAATGCCTCGCCAGCGATGTAGAGCGGCAGCTTGCGGACCCGATCGAGCCAAACGCCCACCGGCAAAGAAAACAACACGAACGGCAGCAACTCGACCGTGGTGAGCCACCCCATCTGCGTCGGCGTGGCATGCAGCAGCACGGCCGCGGTCAGCGGAATGGCGAGCATCGTCACCTGCGCGCCAAACGAGCTGATCAAAACCGACAACCACAGCCGCCGGTAAACGGCATCGCGCAAGAGGTCACCCGTGGGCAACAAGCGCCACGGCCAGCGCTCTCTCACGGCGGACCCGACCAAGGGCGACATCAGTCATCCTCGCCGGGATCGAGATTGGGAAACAGCACTTCGGTGTAGCCAAAGCGCCTGAAATCACGCACCCGCATCGGGTAGAGCACCCCGTCGAGGTGGTCGCATTCATGCTGAACGACGCGGGCGTGAAAGCCCTCGGCAACCCGCTCGATGACGCGGCCCAGCGGGTCGTATCCGCGGTAGCGGATGCGCCGCCAGCGCGGCACCACGCCGCGCAAGCCGGGGACGGAGAGGCAGCCTTCCCAACCCTCTTCCTCCTCGGGTCCCAAGGGCTCGATGGTGGGGTTGCACAAAATGGTCTTGGGAACCACGGGAGCGTCCGGGTAGCGCGGATTCGGCGCGTCCGAACCAAAGATCACCACCCGTTGGTCGACCCCGATCTGCGGCGCGGCCAAGCCGGCTCCATGCGCGGCCACCATGGTGTCGTGCAGGTCGCGGATCAGCGCATGCAGCTCCGGCGTATCGAAGGCTTCGACGCGCTGCGCGACCCGTAGCAGCCGCGGGTCGCCCATTTTCAAAATCTCACGCACTGGCATGGGGATCGCGTCCTTCCAGCAAGGCGAAGAAGCCCGCCTCGTCCAGCACCGGCACGCCCAATTCGCGCGCCTTTTCGAGCTTACTGCCCGCCTCTGCACCCGCAATCACATAGTCGGTTTTGCGGCTCACCGAGGAGCTGACCTTGGCACCGGCCGCCTCAAGGCGCTCTTTCGCATCCTCGCGCGTCAGCGTCGGCAGGGTGCCCGTGAGGACGACCGTCTTGCCGGCCAAGGGCAACTTCTGCGCACTCGGCGCAGCAGGCCCTTCGGGCCAATGCACGCCGAGCGCGCGCAAATCCGCGATGACCTCCTGGTTGTGCGGCTGGTCGAAAAAGAGGCGGATGCTGCGCGCCACCACCGGGCCGACATCCGGAACCGCGGCCAATTCGGCCTCGGTCGCATGCATCAAGACATCGAGCGACCCGAAATGCCGCGTCAGCGCCTTGGCGGTAGCCTCCCCCACATGGCGAATGCCCAGGCCAAAGATGAAGCGGGGCAAAGTCGTTGCCTTGGACCGAGCAATGGCCTCGAGCAGATTGCGCGCGGACTTCTCACCCATGCGCTCCAGGGCCGCCAAAGTCGGCAGGTCGAGGCGATAGAGATCGGCAACGGTACGCACCAAGCCCTGATCGACGAGCTGGTCGACGATTTTTTCGCCCAAACCCTCGATGTCGAGCGCCCGCCGCTGCGCGAAATGCAAAATCGCCTGCTTGCGCTGCGCCGGGCAGAACAGCCCCCCGGTGCAGCGGTAATCAGCCTCGCCTTCTTCGCGCACGACGGCGCTGCCGCAAACGGGGCATTGCTTGGGCATCGAAAACGGCGGCGGGTTGCCTTTGCGACGCTCGAATACGACCGCAACCACCTCGGGAATCACATCGCCCGCCCGGCGCACCACCACCGTATCCCCGACGCGTACATCCTTGCGCCGCACCTCGTCCTCGTTGTGCAGGGTGGCGTTCGTGACGGTCACCCCGCCCACAAAGACGGGCTCCAGTCTGGCCACCGGCGTGAGCTTGCCGGTGCGTCCCACCTGCACCTCGATGGCCAGCACGGTCGTGAGCTCTTCTTGCGGCGGGTACTTGTGCGCGACGGCCCAACGCGGCTCGCGGGCGACGAAGCCGAGCTGTTGCTGCAACGCGAACGAATCGACTTTATAGACCACGCCGTCGATGTCGTAGGGCAGGTCCGGGCGCAGGCGAGCCATCTCATCGTGATAGGCAATCAGCGCCTCGGCCCCGCGACAGGGCCGCACATGCTCGCTGACCGGGAAGCCCCAGGCCTTGAGCGCTTGCAGCAATTCCCACTGACTGCGGATCTCGGGCCCGCCTTCCTCGGGCGAACTGAGCTCCCCCAAGGCGTAGGCAAAAAAACTCAAAGGCCGCTGCGCCGTAACCTTGGGGTCGAGCTGACGCAAGGACCCGGCTGCCGCATTGCGCGGATTCATGAAGACTTTCTCGCCGCGCTCGCGCTGTCGCCGGTTGAGTTCCTCGAATGCGTCGCGGCGCATATAGACCTCACCGCGGACCTCACACACCGGCGCGGTCACGCCTTGGAGCCGCAGCGGAATCTGGCGTATGGTGCGTACGTTGGCCGTGACGTCTTCGCCGGTTTCGCCATCACCGCGCGTCGCCCCAAGAACGAGGATGCCGCGCTCGTACCGCAAGCTGACCGCCAGTCCGTCGAACTTCGGCTCGCCCACATAGTCGAGCGGCGGATCGTCAGGGCCAAGGCCGAGTTCTTTGCGCACCCGGGCATCAAAGGCGCGCGCGCCCGCCGCCGTGGCGTCGGTTTCGGTCCGAATACTCAGCATCGGCACCCGGTGCCGAACCGGCGCAAAACCGCTCGCAATCGGCCCGCCAACCCGCTGGGTCGGCGAATCGGGCGTGCGCAGCTCGGGATACTTCGCCTCGATCGCCTCGAGCTCTTGAAACAGCCGGTCGTACTCCGCGTCCGAAATGACCGGGTCGTCCAGCGTGTAGTAGCGCCAGTTGTGATCGTTGATCTGCGCGCGCAGTTCCTGCGCGCGCGCGGCCGCCTCGGCCAACGGCGATGCCTGCATCATGTGAACAGCCGCCGAGCCTGAGGGGAGCCGGCACCGAGGTCGCGCGCCTCGAGCGCGTCGTACAACTGCTCGAGATCTTGTGCGATCGCGTCGAGCGCCTGCTGCGGAATCGGGTCGCCGTTGTCGTCGGTGAGCACCGCGTCGAAGACCTCGGTCAAGGCCACCGCGATCTCCCGCATCCGGGCATAGGGTTGCAGCGCGCGATCCACCTGTGGTACGTCGAGACTCAGAACCACCTGGCGCACCGCACTCAGATGGGGGTCATCCGACAAGGCCGCCTGCGGATCAAAGGCCAGCGTCAAGGTGGGCGGTAGACCAGGCTGGGGCGCAGGCAGGACCAGGCGGCCAGGAACGGCTCCGGCGACGAAGCCAAAACGCGCAGCATGCTGCTGAATGAAGCCCGGACTCCAAGCCGCGCTGCGCGCGCGCAGCGTAAACCCGAGCTGAGCGTCGTGCGCACTCGCAAAGCGATCCAGTTCCCGGGCGCGACCGACCTCCTCGAGCATCTCAGGCAAGCTCAGGGCACCGCCCACGGCATCGGCGAACTGTTGCGCCTTGGCCGCAAATTCCGAGAACTCGATTTCGTTGAGCGCCCCCGCCCGGTTGGCCAACTGCACCCCCGCCTGAAACGCGCTGTATCGGCGCTCGGGTCGGGGGAGTTCCCAGAGACCCGCCTCGACATCGAGCCCCTCGATCGCGAACGGCTTGCTCCCAGCCCGCCGCGTGCTGGGCAAGGCCGCGATGGCCGCCGCGCCGCTGACCGGCGCATCGAGCTCGATGGTCGCGATCGAGTCGATCAAAGGGTCGAGCTGGACGCGGCGCACGCTCTCGCCTGTGGGCGTCGGCGCGACCGCGCTCAAATCGTCGAGCGTGGGCTCGACCCGGGCATCCGGCACCACCCCGTCCTCGGGCGCGGCCGGTGTCTGATCCATCATGGGCTGGCGCGGCGTGCGCCGCCGTGCCTGCCAAGCGCCGTGCGCCACGATCCCCGCGAGGACCAGCGCCCCGGCGATGGCCAACCCCAGCTGAAGCGAACTCATGACTCTTCCATTCTTTCCAAGATGGGCTCAGAGGCTGAGAGGGAATTGGGCGTGCCCGAAGGGGCACCCCAAAACGCGCCCGAGTAGGCGCAAAGCACAGCCGTAGCTCGGGCTACGGCGCGCATTTGCAACGCCCTCTGGCGTGTTTTGGGGCGTCAAAGCGGGCATGACCAATTCTCTCTCAGCCTCTCAGGCAGCGGCCAAAGTCGCTGCCTCCGACATATCGACCGCCACGATGCGCGAAACCCCCTGCTCCTGCATGGTGACCCCGATCAGCTGCTCGGCCATCTCCATCGCGATCTTGTTGTGGCTGATGAACAGGAACTGGGTGTCCCGGCTCATGCGGCGCACCAGCTTTGCATAGCGCTCCGTGTTGGCGTCATCCAGCGGCGCATCCACCTCGTCCAGCAGACAGAAAGGCGCCGGATTGAGCTGGAAGATCGCAAACACGAGCGCGATGGCGGTCAGCGCCTTTTCCCCGCCCGACAGCAGGTGGATGGTCTGATTCTTCTTGCCCGGTGGCTGCGCCATCACCTGCACGCCCGCATCGAGGATTTCCTCGCCTGTCATCACCAAACGGGCCTGCCCGCCGCCAAACAGCTCGGGGAACATGCGGCCAAAATGTTCGTTCACGGCTTCGAAGGTCTGTGCCAACAACGCGCGGGTTTCGGTGTCGATTTTGCGGATCGCATCTTCGAGCGTTTGCATCGCATCACCCAGGTCGGCCGATTGACTGTCGAGGAAGGCTTTGCGCTCGCGCGCCGCCCCCAACTCGTCCAGAGCCGCGAGGTTGACCGCGCCCAAAGCCGCGATTTCCCGCCCCAGCCGGTCGATCTCGCCCTGCAGCCCGGCCAGACGCACCGACTCGTTTTGGATCGACTGCGCCAGGGCTTCCAAATCGGCGCCGGCTTCCGTGAGGTATTGCTCATACTGCGCCTCACCGAGCTGCGCCGCCTGTTCCTTGAGCTGCAGCTCCGTGATGCGAGTGCGCAGGGGTTCGAGCGCATGCTCGAGCTTGAGCCTGCGCTCATCGGCCGCGCGCAGCCGCTGCGTGAGGTCGTCATAGGCACTGCGCGCGGCCGCCAGCGCCGCCTCCCGTTCGAGCTTGAGGTCGAGCGCCTGCTGCAGCGAGCGCTCGGCCGCTTCCCCGTGAAACTGCACACGCTCAGCCTCCAGACGCGCGGCCTCTTCGGCAAGCGCCTGGATCTGCATCTGCGCCGTCTCGATGATCCGGCTGAGCTCGGCTTGGCGAGCGGCCACGCTGCGTTGGGCAAAGACCGCCTCCTGAACCTGCCGCTCGATCCCCCGCAGCTGCTCGCGGGCTGCCTGAAGCGCACGCTCGGCCTCGGTCCCCCGGTCTTGCAGCAGGATCAGCCGCTCCTGCGCCTCGCCGAGCTGCATGTCGAGGCTCTCGAAGCGAGCTTCTGCTGCGGCTTGCCGTTCGAGAATTTCTTCGATGGCGGCATCGACCTCAGCGAGATCGTCCTCGAGCGAGCGGGCCTTCGCGCGGCTCTGCTCGAGCTGCTGCGTCAGCTGCATCCACCGAAGCTCAGCAGCATGGGCCGCATCACGCGCGGCTCGGGCGTCCTGCCGGGCCCGATCGAGCTCCTGCTGTGCGCCGCGCCAGGCGGCGTCGGCCCGCCCGTAGGCAGAGCGCGCCTCCTCGGCGAGCAAGCCCTGCGCCCGAACCGCCCGCTCCAGGTTCTCGATTTCATGCGCCCGGGCCAACAGGCCCGCTTGCTCATGATCCGGCGCGTAAAAAATCACGCCGGCCGAATCGACGCCGTGCCCATCGCGCGTGTACACACAGCCGCCGGGCGGCAGCTGCGCGCGCAAGTCCAGCGCTTCGCGCAGCGTGTCGGCGCGCCAGCAGCCCCGCAGCCAGCGATGCATGACCGAGCGCAGCGCCGCGTCCGGCAGGCGCAGCGCGTCGATGAGCGCCCTGCCCGCGCCAGCGGCGGACTCGACCTCGGCCCCCATCTGCGCGCTGTAGAAAGCCAGCCGCACCGGTGGCGGATCGTTCTCGAAGGCGCGAACCCGCTCGAGCTCAGACACCTCGAGCGCACCCATGCGCTCACGCAGCGCCGACTCGACCGCAGTCTCCCAACCCGGCTCGACATTGAGGCGCGTCCACAACGCTGGCAAACTCTGGAGCCCTTGCTTCTCGAGCCAAGGCTGAAGCTGACCGTCGACCTTGAGCTTGTCCTGGAGCGACTTGAGGGCCTGCAGTCGCGCCGCGGATTCGGTTTGGCGCTCGGCCTCGAGCTGGGCATTCTTCTGCGCGAGGGCGCGCTGCTCGTCGAGTTCAGGTAATTGCGCTTGCAGGGCAGCAAGGCGCTGCTCTGCCTCGGTCGAGCAGGCGCGGGCGCGAGCGACCTCCAGTTCGAGTTGCTGCACGGCCTGGGGGTCGGGGTTGCCCATCGAGCGCCGTTCGCTCTCGAGACGTTCGCGCCGCGACTGCAACTGGCGCAGTTGCTCCCCCAGGCTGCGTTGCTCGGCCGCAAGCACCTGAATCTGTTGCTGGATCAGAGCCACCGCAGCCCGCTGTTCCTCGACTCGACCCAGTGCCTGACGCCACGCGTCTTCGAGTTCGGGCAGGGACCGTTCGGACTCCTGGACCTGCTCCTGCAAAACCGCTGCTCGGTCCTCGGCGATGGCGGATTGTTCGGCCAGGCCCTCGAGCTCGGCGCTCGCATCTTCGGCCCGCTGGGCCCATTGTCGGCGTTGCTCCTCGATTTGCTGCAAACGCTCGGCCGCGCGCTGACGCGACTGCGTGACGAAGCGGATTTCGGCTTCGAGCCGCCCCACCTCGGCCGTCACTTCATACAGCCGCCCTTGCGCTTGATTCACCTGGTCGCCGGCGGCGTAGTGCGCCTGCCGGATCTGCTCCAGATCGGCCTCGACCCGCCGCAACTCGCTCACTTGGCCTTCGAGTTCGAGCGTGAAACGCCCCACATCCGCGGCCAGCCGGGCCCGCTCGGCGGCGCTCTCCTGCCGCTTGAGGTACCAGAGCTGCTGCTGGCGCTTAGTGACCTCCGACTGTAGGGCGTGATAGCGCTGCGCCACCTCGGCTTGCCGCTCGAGCCGCTCGAGATTGGCGTTGAGCTCGCGCAAAATGTCCTGCACCCGGGTGAGGTTCTCCCGCGTGTCGGCGAGCCGGTTTTCGGTTTCCCGGCGTCGTTCCTTGTATTTCGACACGCCTGCCGCTTCTTCGAGGAACAGGCGCAGCTCCTCAGGCTTGGACTCGAGGATGCGGTTGATGGTCCCCTGACCGATGATGGCGTAGGCCCTGGGCCCGAGACCGGTGCCAAGAAACACATCCTGCACGTCCCGACGGCGGACGCTTTGGCCATTGATGAAATAGCTGCTGGTTCCGTCCCGGGTCAGTACCCGCTTGACGGAAATTTCGCTGTACGCATTCCACTGGCCACCCGCGCGCCGATCGCTGTTGTCGAACACGAGTTCGACGCTGGCACGCCCAGCGGGTTTGCGCGATGTCGACCCGTTGAAAATGACGTCCTGCATCGACTCGCCCCGCAGTTCGGACGCCCGGGACTCGCCCAGCACCCATCGCACCGCGTCGATGATGTTGGACTTTCCGCAACCGTTGGGGCCAACGACGCCCACGAGCTGACCCGGCAGCTCGAACTGCGTGGGCTCCGCGAAGGATTTGAAGCCTGAAAGTCGGATGGTCGTGAGTCGCACGGGTATCGGGAAGGCGGCCCGATCTCAACGCAGACCGGGCCCTGATGGACGATAAAGCAGTGGATCCCTGTGGCAACGCTGGATCAGCTGCCATCATGGCGCGCGAGCGGCTGCGGGATGGCATGCGCCGCGCGAGGCACTGGTTCAGCGTGACCCTAGGGAAAGGCGGATGATAGCGTGGGGCGGTTGCGGCTTTGCAACCGATAATCAGCCCTCCATGGACACCCCGCTCAACCCCCGTCTCACCCGCCTGCAACCCTACCCCTTCGAGCGGCTGCGCCGCCTGTTTGCCGACGTGACGCCGCCCGCGGACCTGCGCCCGATCAGCCTGGGCATCGGCGAGCCGCAGCATGCCACGCCCGCCTTCATTCAGGACGCGCTCGTGGCGGCCACGCGCGCACAGCCCAGCGGCCTGGCCGCCTACCCGGCGACGGCAGGCACGCCCGCGTTGCGCGCGGCGTTCACCGCCTGGCTACAGCGCCGTTATGGCCTGACGCTCGACCCCGCCACACAAGTGCTGCCGGTCAACGGCTCGCGCGAAGCGCTGTTCGCGTTCGCGCAAACCGTGATCGACCCGAACGACCGTGACGCCGTCGTCGTCTGCCCCAATCCCTTCTATCAAATCTACGAAGGCGCAGCGCTGCTGGCCGGTGCCACGCCGCATTACGCGCCGAGCGACCCAGCACGCAACTTCGCCGTGGCCTGGGACTCCGTGCCCGAGGCCGTTTGGGAACGCACGCGGCTGCTCTACGTGTGTTCGCCCGGCAACCCGACCGGTGCGGTGATGCCGATGGACGAATGGGCGCGGCTGTTCGAGCTCTCGGATCGGCACGGCTTCGTCATCGCCTCCGACGAGTGCTACAGCGAAATCTATTTCCGCGACGAGCCGCCGCTCGGCGGTCTGGAGGCGGCGCTGCGCCTGGGCCGCAGCGATTTCCGCCGCCTCGTGGCCTTCACCAGCCTGTCCAAGCGCAGCAACGTGCCGGGCCTGCGCAGCGGCTTCGTCGCCGGAGACGCGCGACTGATCGCGCCGTTCACCCTCTACCGCACGTACCACGGCAGCGCCATGAGCCCGGTGGTGCAGGCTGCGAGCATCGCGGCCTGGGGCGACGAAGCCCACGTGGTCGAGAACCGGCGCCTGTACCGCGAGAAATTTGCGGCCGTGACGCCCTTGCTAGAAGGCCTGCTCGACGTGCGGCTGCCCGACGCCGGCTTTTACCTGTGGGCGGGGGTCGGCGGGCTGTTTGGCGGCAGCGACACCGCCTTCGCCCGAGAACTGCTGGCTCAATACAATGTGACCGTGCTGCCGGGCAGCTACCTCGCACGCGAGGTGGACGGCCACAACCCCGGTGCGGGGCGTGTGCGCATGGCCCTCGTCGCCGACACCGCCGAATGCATCGAGGCGGCCGAGCGCATCGCCGCCTCCGTGCGGACCCATACGCCTAAGGCCTGAGCGCCCAGGTTTTCTTCCCTGTTCAAATCCCACCCGACGACTGACACATGAGCCAACAACTGCAATCCATCATCGACAACGCCTGGGAACAACGCGCGGAGCTCTCGCCGGCTTCGGCCCCAAAGGAGGTGGTCGACGCCGTCCATCACGTCATCGACGAGCTCAACACCGGCAAGCTGCGGGTGGCCACGCGCGAGGGCGTGGGCCGCTGGACGACGCACCAGTGGATCAAGAAGGCGGTGCTGCTGTCGTTCCGCCTCAACGACAACACGGTGATGAAGAGCGGCGACCTCACCTTCTACGACAAGGTGCCGACCAAGTTTGCGGGCATGAGCGAAGCCGAATTGAAAGCCACCGGCGTGCGTGTGGTGCCGCCGGCCGTGGCACGGCGCGGCAGCTACATCGCCCGCGGCGCCATCCTGATGCCGAGCTACGTGAACATCGGCGCCTACGTCGATGAAGGCACCATGGTCGACACCTGGGCCACCGTGGGTTCGTGCGCGCAGATCGGCAAGAACGTGCACCTCTCGGGCGGCGTGGGCATCGGCGGCGTGCTCGAGCCCCTGCAGGCGGGCCCCACCATCATCGAGGACAACTGTTTCATCGGCGCGCGCTCCGAAATCGTCGAAGGTGTCGTCGTCGAGGAAAACTCGGTGATCTCCATGGGCGTCTACATCGGCCAGAGTACCAAGATTTATGACCGCACCACGGGCGAGGTGCACTACGGCCGCGTGCCCGCGGGCTCGGTGGTGGTCTCGGGCAATCTGCCCAGCGCCGACGGCAAATACAGCCTTTATTGCGCTGTGATCGTGAAGCGAGTGGACGCGCAAACCCGCGCCAAGACCAGCCTCAACGACCTGCTGCGCGACTGAAACGCCGCGCTGCCCCCGCCAGCCCACGTCCCCAGACCGAGCCCTTTGGAGCCACCATGAGCCAACCCGCTGCTCAGATCAGCATGATGGAGCGCATCCTGCGTTTGATGGCCGAGCGTAAGGCCTCGGATGTGTACCTCTCGGCCAACGCGCCGGCCATGATCCGCATCGACGGGCAGTGCATCGCGATGAATGCGCAAAAGCTGCCGCCGGAGGCACCTCTGAACCTGCTGTCGGAAATCGTCGCTCCGAACCGGATCGAGGAACTGAAGGAAACGGGGGAGCTCAACCTTGCGATCACGATCGAAGGCGTTGGAAACTTCCGCATCAGCGCGCTGCGGCAGCGCGGCCATTACGCCGCGACGATCCGCTACCTCACGGCGGAAATTCCGCGTCTCGAAACGCTGAACCTGCCGCCGATCCTGGGCGAACTGGTGATGGAGCGCCGCGGGTTGATTTTGATCGTCGGGGCCACGGGCGCCGGGAAAAGCACGACGCTTGCCAGCATGCTCGACCAGCGCAACGAGCGGGAGCCCGGCCACATTCTCACCATCGAGGACCCGATCGAGTTCGTCTTCACGAACAAGCGATCCATCGTCAACCAACGCGAAGTCGGAAGCGATACCGCCTCGCTCGCCGTCGGTCTGAAGAACGCACTGCGGCAGATGCCCGACGTCATCATGATCGGCGAAATTCGCGACCGGGAGACAATGTCTGCGGCCTTGGCGTATGCGCAGTCGGGCCACCTCTGCCTGTCGACGCTGCATGCGAGCAACAGCTACCAGGCGCTCAACCGCATTCTGAGCTTCTATCCGGCCGAGGTTCGGCCAGCCATGTTGGGGGACCTGGCGACCGCACTCAAGGCCATCGTCTCGCAACGATTGCTACGCACGGTCCACAACACCCGCATTCCGGCGGTCGAAGTGCTGCTCAACGCGCGGCTGATCTCGGAGCACATCGAAAAGGGGGACTTCGCTGGCGTCAAGGAAGCCATGACGAATTCGCTCGCCGAAGGCTCCCAGACCTTCGAAGACGATATCGCCCGGCTCATCCGCTCGGGTCTGGTCGATCGCAAGGAAGGTCTGCTGCATGCCGACTCCGTCACCAACCTGATGTGGCGGCTGCAGAACGACTTCACCAAGAAGGGTCCGGCGCTCGCGGCCGATCCGGCGCCGGATGACCGCCCGGTCTTTACCGAAATCGTGCTCGACGCCCCCGCCCCGGCCCGCGGGCGCAGCTGAACCCCTCTCACCATGCTCTCGACACCCTCCTCCCCGCCGCCGAGCGCGGCTTGCGCCTCGCCCACGCTGCGTTTGGCCGAACAGCTGATTTCCCGAGCTTCGGTCACGCCGAGGGATGAAGGTTGCCTGGATCTGATCGCCGAGCGCCTTCGCGCCGTCGGCTTCGAATGCGAGCGGCTTGACCGCGGTCCGGAGCAGGCGCGCGTCGCCAACCTGTGGGCGAAGCGACCGGGCGCAGCTGGTGCTGGCGCCGGCCCTAGCTTGGTCTTCGCAGGACACACGGACGTGGTCCCGACCGGGCCGGTCGAGCAGTGGGACAGCCCGCCATTCGTGCCCACGATCCGCGATGGACGGCTGTACGGGCGGGGGGCGAGCGACATGAAGACCTCGCTTGCGGCGATGGTGGTTGCCGTCGAATCCTTCCTGCACGCCCATCCGCAAACGTCTTTGTCGATCGCCTTCCTGCTGACGAGTGACGAGGAGGGCCCGGCCGTCGATGGCACGGTGGCCGTCTGCGAGGTGCTGCGCGCGCGCGGCGAACGGCTCGACTGGTGCATCGTCGGGGAGCCGACCTCGGTCGAACGAACCGGCGACATGATCAAGAACGGGCGACGGGGCTCGTTGTCGGGGCGCTTGACCGTCAAGGGCATCCAAGGACACATTGCCTATCCGCAATTGGCGCGCAACCCGATTCACGAGTTGGCACCAGCGCTTGCCGAGCTCGCCGCGACACGATGGGACGAGGGCAATGCCTATTTCCCACCGACGAGTTGGCAGGTCAGCAACATCCACGGTGGCACCGGCGCCAGCAATGTGATTCCGGGCAGCGTGGTGGTCGACTTCAACTTTCGCTTTTCCACCGCGTCGACGCCGGATGCCTTGCGCAACCGATTCGAGGCCATCCTCGCGCGCCACAAGCTCGATTACGAAATTCAGTGGACGCTCGGCGGTCTGCCGTTTCTCACGCAGCCAGGCGCTTTGCTCGACGTCGTGCGCCAAGCGGTGCACGAGACCTGCGGCATCGAGCCCGAGTGCTCGACCACGGGGGGGACGAGTGACGGACGTTTCATTGCACAGATTTGCCCCGAAGTGATCGAACTGGGGCCGCCCAATGCGACCATACACCAAATCAATGAGTCGGTCGCGCTGCGCGATGTCGAGCCACTCGAGGCCATTTACCGTCGCGTGCTCGAACTTTTGAGTGAGCGTGCCGCATGAAGCCCGCGCTCGATGCAACGACCGTGTTGGAGCTGATCGAACAGGCCGAGCAGGCACTGATCGAGGCCGAGGTTTCCTTCGGCCACGGAACGACCAATGCCTTCGACGAAGCCGCGTGGCTGGTGCTCTGGCGACTGGGCTACGCGCTGGACCGGCCGCTCGAAGGCCCCGAGGGCATCGGTGCCGATCCGGTCGATGCGGCAGCGCGCGAGGCGGTCCTAGCCTTGCTGCGCGAGCGCATCGAGCGACGCGTTCCGGCGGCGTACTTGACCCGAGAGGCTTGGCTGCAAGGCGTACCGTTCTATGTCGATGAGCGCTCGATCGTCCCGCGCAGCTTGATCGCCGAGCTCATCAGTGGTGGCGCGCTCGAGCCTTGGCTGCGGGAGGACACGCGCTCCGTCCTCGATCTCTGCACCGGCAACGGCAGTCTGGCGGTCCTCGCCGCCCTCGCCTACCCCGAGGTTCAGGTGGTCGCCGCAGACATTTCGAGCGAAGCGCTCGAGGTCGCGCGGATCAACGTGGCCCGGCATCGGCTGCATGAGCGCATCCAGGTCGTGGCGTCGGACGGCTTTTCGGCGGTCCCGGGCATTTTCGACCTGATCGTATGCAACCCGCCTTACGTCAATGAGCAAAGCATGGCCCAGCTTCCCGCCGAATACCGAGCCGAGCCGACGCTCGCGCTCGCCGGCGGGCCCGATGGGATGCGCTTTGTGCGTCAGCTGCTGCGTGAGGCGCCGCTGCACCTCGCCGAGTACGGGGTCCTGGTGCTCGAGGTCGGACACGAACGCGCGAACTTCGAGGCGGCCTTCCCGGGGCTGGAAGTGGTTTGGCTCGAAACCAGTGCCGGCGACGACCAGGTGCTGCTGACGACGCGCGAAGCGATCGAGCACGCCGTCCTCAACGGCCTGAACCTCAGCGCTGCGCCTACGCCATGATCCAGCTGCGGGACATCGTGCTGCGGCGCGGCGGCAAGACCGTCCTCGACCGCGCGAGCATGACGATCCACCCCGGCGAGCGGGTGGGCCTGGTCGGGCGCAATGGCGCGGGGAAGTCGTCGCTGTTTCGGCTCCTGGACGGCACCCTGCACGAAGACGCCGGCGACTGGAGCATGCCTGCGGGCTGGCAAGTCGCCCAAGTCGCTCAGGAAATGCCAGAAACCGACGAGACGGCGACCGCCTTCGTGCTTGGCGGCGACACGCGGCTGGCTGCGCTGCAGCGCGAACTCGAGGAGGCACAACGTGCGCTCGACGTTGCCGCCGACGACGAGTCATTGGCACTCGAGGTCGGACGGCTTCATGGCGCCCTTGCGGACGCGGGCGCGCACGACGCCACCGCGCGTGCGCAGACGCTGATCCTCGGCCTAGGCTTTGCGCCCGACGCGCTCGAGCGCCCGGTCCGCTCGTTTTCCGGCGGCTGGCGGATGCGCCTGCAACTGGCTCGGGCTTTGATGTGCCCGAGCGACCTGTTGCTGCTCGACGAGCCGACCAACCACCTCGACCTCGACGCACTGGTCTGGCTCGAGTCCTGGCTGCAACGCTACGGCGGCACGCTGATCGTCATCAGCCATGACCGCGCGTTTTTGGACGCGGTCACTTCGGTGACAGTCCATTTGAGCCAGGGCAAACTCACGCGCTATGGCGGCAACTACAGCGCTTTTGAAGAGCTCCGGGCCCAACAGCTGCGACTGGCGCAAGGCGCTTATGAGAAGCAACAGGCGCGCATTGCCCACCTGCAAAAATTCATCGACCGCTTCAAGGCCAAGGCGACCAAGGCCAAGCAAGCGCAGAGCCGGGTCAAAGCGCTCGAGCGCATGGAGCGCGTTGCACCGGTGCTGTCCGAGGCCGAATTCGAGTTCGAATTCCGCGACCCGCCGAGCCTGCCCAATCCGATGATCGTCCTCGAAGACGTGGAATGTGGCTACCCACGCGAAGGGCAAGCTCCGCTGCCGATCGTGCGCCGCATTCGCCGCTCCCTGCTGCCGGGGCAACGCATCGGCGTGCTTGGCGCGAACGGCCAAGGCAAGTCGACCTTCATCAAAACCCTGGCGGGGGCGCTCGAACCGCTGTCGGGCCAGTTGCGGCTCGGCAAAGGGCTACGAATCGGCTACTTTGCCCAGCAGGAGCTCGACGTGCTGCGGCCTGAGGAGACGCCGCTGCAACACATGGTGCGCCTGAGCGCTCTCAACGCCCCGCCGGGAGCGCCGAGCGCCCGCGAGCAGGAACTGCGCAACTTCCTCGGCAGCTTTCACTTTTCGGGCGACATGGTCGCCCAGCCCGTGGGTTCGATGAGCGGCGGGGAAAAGGCGCGCCTCGTGCTCGCCATGCTCGTCTGGCAGCGGCCCAACCTGCTGCTGCTCGACGAGCCCACCAACCATCTCGACCTCGCGACACGCGAGGCTTTGGCCATGGCCCTCAACACCTTCGAGGGCAGCGTGCTGCTCGTCAGCCATGACCGCGCCCTGCTCGACTCGGTCTGCGACGACTACTGGCTCGTGGCCGACGGCGAGCTGCGCCCTTTCGACGGCGACCTCGAGGACTACCAGCGGTTTTTGCTCGAACAGGCCCGACGTCGTCGCGCCGCAGCGCGCATCGAAGCTGAGGCCAACCGCGTCCCGTCGAGCAACCCAAACGCTCCTAAAATAATAGCTACTGACGACCGATTCACGCTGGCATCCGACCAAAATTCCTCCAAAACGCTATCGAACCCGCCGCCTCAGCAGCGGCAACAGCGGCGTGAGTCGGCACAGGCACGCCTAGCCCTGGCCGAGCGCCTGCGCCCCTTGCGCCGACAGCTCGAAGCCTGCGAGCGCCGAATGGCTGAGCTCGAAGCCGAAAAAACGTCGTTGGAGCAGTCCCTCATGGCGCCGGCCGCGGTCGAAGTTCTGGTGGCCGCCGGTAAGCGCCTCAAAATCGTCCAGCAAGAACTCGAGGCGCTCGAAGAACAATGGCTCGAACTCTCCGAGACGATCGAGCGCATCAGCATGAGCCAGCCGCAGCCCCAGATGTGACCGACCATGAGCCCCAGGCGATCCCCCAAAACCCGAGACCCCGGCATCGAGCAAGCCGCGCGCCGGGCGCGTCGCTTGCTGCACCGCCGCGCGCTGCTCGCCGGCGCAGCGAGCGCGTTGCCCATCCCTGGTCTGGATTGGATGGTCGACGTCGCGCTGCTGCAGCGGCTCATACCCCGCCTGAGCGCGGAATTTGGGCTGCTGCCGAACCAAATCGAGCGGCTCGACCCCGCGCAACAAGAACGGGTACGCAAGGCCGCAGCCATCGTTGGTAGCACCCTGATCGGCAAGGTCGTCACTCAGGAACTGGTTTTATCGGTGTTTCGGCGGTTGGGCTTGCATTTGAGCAGCAAACAAGCCGCCCGTTTCGTGCCGCTGGCCGGTCAGGCTGCGGCCGGCGTGATCGGCTACGCGACCCTGCGGGTCATCGGGGAACGGCACATCCGCGACTGCATCGAAGTTGCCCAACGCGCGCGACTCGCGTTGCCGATCGACCCTGCGGACCCCACTGACGGGGACCATCGGCGGCCCGCAGACGCCACGGGTTGATCGCCCGCTGCCGAGCGCGCACCATGTGCAGCCACTACCAAACCGTCAAAGATGCCGAGCGGCATCAACGCTATTTCGGCTGCCCTTTGCCCGAGACGATACGGCAGCAACTGCCCAAGGACGTTTGGCCCGGCTACCCATCGAATATCGTCGTGCGGCACATCGACGCGACCGATACGGGGCTGACCACACGCCAGAGCCGGCTCGCACGCTTTGGGCTCATTCCGCACTGGGCCTCGGACCCCGACATCAGCCGCCACACCTTCAACGCCCGAGCCGAAACCGTCAGCACCAAGCCCAGCTTTCGCTATGCCTGGCAGCACGCCCAGCGCTGCATCGTCCCGGCCGAAGCCTTCTATGAGCCTGACTGGCGCACCGGCCACTCGGTCGCCACACGCATCGCGCGGCGCGACGGCGCTCCCATGGGCCTTGCCGGGCTCTGGGCCACTTGGCGTGCGCCGCAGGGCGAGTTGGTCCAGAGTTTTACCTTGCTGACCATCAACGCCGACGAACATCCGTTGATGCGACGGTTTCACCGCCCCGGCGTGGAAAAGCGGATGGTCGTGGTCCTGCCCGATGAGGACTACGAAACTTGGCTGCGTGCGCCCAACCATGCCGCCGCTGCGCTGCTGCAGCCCTACCCCGCAGACCGTCTCGATGCCAGCCCGGCAGAACCCCCAAAGCGCTGAACCGAAAGACAAACGCCCGCGCAAGGCGGGCGTTCCAAAAAACTTTGGTGGGTCGTGCAGGATTCGAACCTGCGACCAACGGATTAAAAGTCCGCTGCTCTACCAACTGAGCTAACGACCCGCCATTTTGTTGCTCGTCATTTCTGTCGAAGCAACAGCGAAAATTATAGCATCGTTCGCTGGCCCTCAGGCCGGCTTCGCACGCGTGAGTTGATCCAGAACCCAGCCAGCAGCGCACAAGCCAAAGGTGCCGGTCACCGCGACGGCGGACCCGTAACCGTGGCAGTTGAGACTGCCCTCCGCGCCCAGAGCACAGCCCGGGTCTGGAGCGGCCACCGGCTCGCGGCTGAACACGCTCATCACGCCCAGCGGCGCACCGCCGCTCGGAGCGCCATACACCCGGCGAAGGCGGTTGCGCAGCGATGCGAGCAAGGGGTCATGCGTGACCTTCGACAAGTCGTCGATCTCCACCCGGTGCGCCTGGCGCTTGCCGCCGGCCGCACCGGCACAAATGAAAACCACTGCCGGGTGATGACGCGCCCAGGCCGCCATCACGGCTTTGGCGGGAATCTGGTCACAGGCATCGATGACGGCATCGGGCACCGAGGGCAACAAGGCGGGCCAATTGTCGGGCTCGACGAAGGCATCGACCGTGTCGACCGTCGTCGTCGGGTCGATCGTGGCAATGCGCTCGCGCATCGCAGCGACTTTGGCCTGACCCAAAGTCTGCTCAGTGGCGAGAATCTGGCGATTGATGTTCGACTCGGCGACATGATCGAAGTCGATCAGCGTCAGCCGCCCCACCCCGCTGCGCGCGAGCGCTTCCGCCGCCCACGAACCGACACCGCCGAGTCCGACGACAGCGACGTGGGCTTGGGCAATGCGCGCAGCCCCCTCGACTCCATAGAGGCGCGCCACGCCGCCAAACCGGCGCGTACGGTCGACGTGCGGCGCCGCATCTGCGAAGGTCATGCAATCACCCTCACCGTCACGCCATACGCTCCAGGCGCCAGGTCTGATAGCGCAAGCCTGCGATGGCTCCCGCAAAAATACCGATCAAGGCGAGCACACTGTTCACACTCAGGGTCGAAAGCCCGCTCAAACCCTGCCCGATCGTGCAGCCCAGCGCCGTGACCCCGCCCACGCCCATGAGTAGCCCGCCGACGAGATGATTCGCCAAATCCTCGGTCGTCCGAAAGCCCTCCCAGCGAAAACTCCGCGTGACGAGCGCGTGCACCCAAGCGCCGACCACGACACCCCATACGGAAACCACACCCACCGTCAACAGCTTGCCCCGGTCGCTGAAGTAAATCAACCAATCGAGCGCATAGGCCATCGGCCCCGTGAAGGTCATGGCCTCGATGCGCCCTGTGTTCGTTGCCAAATAGACCTCTTCGAGCGTCTGCGGATGCTCGAGAACATGGCCGACATGCCCAGTCACGAACCACATGCCGACGATGGACAAACCCACGGCCAAGGAAGTGAACACATGGAGCGGCGTGCGAAAGGCTCGATCCACCAAGGCCCAGGCGATCAGCCCGCCCCCGAGCAGGAACGAGAGCAGCAGCCGCGCGTACGCAGCGGGCCAGCCGACCGCTTGCGCCAACCCGTCCGACAGTGCCGTCCCCGAAGCGACCGACAACACCACGCGGTCGACCGTGGCAACCCGGACGACGGCCGTGATGCCCTTGATCGTCGCGAACGCTGCCAGCGCCATCACCAGGAATACGACCAGCGCCTTGAGACTGCCCGAGCCGATGCGCAGCAGGGTTCGGCTGCCGCAACCGGAGGCCAGCACCATGCCGAAGCCAAACAGAACACCGCCGAGGAGGGTCGACGCCAGGTACAGACGATCACTGGCGTAAACCGTATCCGCTGGATCGACCCAGCCGCCCTGAACCAGACCCGCAAAGCCCAAAATCGCCACGCCCGCCGCAAACGCCCACTGGCGCAAACGGGTCCAATCCCCGATGCCATAGGCGTCGCTGATGGCGCCCATCGTACAAAAGCGCCCTCCGCGAGCCGCCGCTCCGAACAGCGCCGAGACGAGAAACGCTCCCCACAAGACCAGGGCGGTGCGGGTCGAAAGTTCCAGTGTGTCAAACATCCTGAGCGATCAATCGCGCGGGGCAGTTGCTGCGCCGCGCATGCGAGAGCAGAGTGAACGGGGTATTCAACGCAAGCGCGCGAGGCGATCACGCGCCGTGCTGGCGGCCTCTGACTTGGGGTAGGTCTTCACCAACTCCTCGAGCGTCGCCCGAGCCGCACGCATGTCTTTCAGCTCCACCTGGCAATTGGCGATGGCGAGCAAGGCATCCGGCGCCCGTGGATGGTCCGGGGCCGCCTTGATCATGGCGCGCAAGTTTGAAATCGCTTCCTTGTAGGCGCGGTTGGCGTATTGCGCATTGCCCAGCCAAAAGAGCGCCGAGGGCCCATAGCCAGACTCTGGGTACCGCTTGATGAACTCCGCAAAGGCGGCCCCGGCAGCGGGGAAGTCGCCGTTACGGAATTGCGCCAGCGCTGCTTCGAACGCCTTGCGCTCCTCGGCGGTGGCCAGAAACTCACGGCCATCGACAACGACCTTTTGTGGCTCGAACGCGCGCAGCCGCGCGTCGGTTTTCTCGGCCAGGCTCAGCTGGGCCCGCTGCAGTTCGGAGAGCGTTCGGGCCAGTTCCTCGTTTTGGCCCCTCAAGCGAGCCTGCTCGGCACGCAGGCTCTCGATTTGGCTTTGCAGGTCGAGGAGACTGCGGCGGATTTGGTCGAGTTCCTCGGCGCGCCGCCGCTCCGCCCCATCAGTGGCCTGCCGCAGGGCTTCGACGCGTTGACGCAAGTCCAGGATGGCCTGGCGCGCTTCATCGTCGCTGAACAGCGCCGCCTGTGCCCAGGCGGAAGCACCCAGCAGCAGCACGACGAGCAGCCGCTGGAGGCTGCGGTGAGCGGAGACGGACATCATCAGCGGTACTTGATTTCGACGCGGCGGTTCTTCGCCCAAGCGGCTTCATCATGCCCATCGACGGCGGGCTTTTCTTTGCCAAAGCTCACGGCCTCGACCTGTGCCGAACCGACGCCGAGCAGGCTGAGGGCCCGAGCGACCGCCTCGGCACGCTTTTGGCCGAGTGCGAGGTTGTATTCGCGGCCACCGCGCTCATCGGTATGGCCTTCCAGCACGGCGTGGCGCTTCGGATCGGCTCGCAGGTACCGCGCATGGGCCTCGACCACCGACTGGAACTCGGGCTTCACCACGTAGCTGTCGAAATCGAAGTAGATGACATGCGCCGTCGCAGCCGGTCCGCGCTCATCCCCAGGCGCGCGCTCGGCCTCGACGGCGGCCACGGCACTGCCACCCGCGGCTCCGGTTGCAGCGCCGGCTGCGCCTGCGCCCGTGACCGCCGCACCCGTTTTGTCCTCGACCGGGACGTTGTCGAGTTTCACATTGGAGCCGCAGCCCGCCAGAGCCAACGCCAGCAAGAACACCCAACCCAGCTTCTTCATATTCACTCCTAAAACGTCGATGATTCACACGCACAACCGTCGCAGCGAGGCGCCATGGGCGTCTACGCTTCTTCGCCCGCCCGAGGCCTGACCGCGTGGGCAGCCAGCAACCCCATGTCCGATGGCCACGAGGCACTCAAGCCGAAGTCAAGAAGGGGCCCCAGTCCGGCTCCCGAATCTCGCCTCCCTTGCCCGCCAGACGCGCCTTGATTTTGCCATCCAGCGTCGTCGTCATCAGGGCATCGCGCCCGCCTTGACGACTGGCATACACGATGAGTCGGCCGTTGGGCGCAAAACTCGGGCTTTCATCTTGCCCTCCGTCACTGAGCGCCGTTACCGCACCGGAACCCAGATCCATGAGTTGGAGCCGGAATGCTCCGCCGGTGCGGGTAATGAAGGCCATCGATCGCCCATCGGGGCTGAGCGCGGGAGAAATGTTGTAGTCGCCGGCAAAGGTCACGCGTTCGGCTGCGCCGCCGCTGACCGGCATGCGGTAGATCTGAGGTGTGCCCCCGCGATCGCTGACGAAATAGATCTGGCGGCCATCGGGGGAAAAACAGGCTTCGGTGTCGATGGCCGAAGACTGCGTGAGCCGACGCGGCTCTCCCCCACGCGCGTCGATCAGGTAGATTTGCGAATTGCCATCCCGAGTCAGCGTGAGCGCGAGCGTGCGCCCATCGGGCGCCCAGGCCGGCGCACTGTTTGAGCCCCGAAAGTTGGCCAACAGCCTGCGGCGGCCGCTGGAGAGTTCATGCACGTACACGACGGGCTTGCGCGACTCGAACGAGACGTAGGCGAGTGAGCGCCCATCGGGTGCCCACGCCGGTGAGATGATCGGTTCGGGACTGGCGAGCGCGCTCTGGGCGTTCTCGCCGTCGGCATCGGCCACCCACAGATTGAACTGGCGCCCGGTCTGCCCGACATAGGCGATGCGGGTGGAAAACACGCCGCGCTCGCCGGTGAGTTTTTCGTAGATGTAATCGGCCGCCTTGTGCGCAGCCAGCCGCAAGTCCGAGGCGGGTACGACATACGCCTGGCCACCCTGGTCCTGTCCAGCCACCGAGTCCCACAGCCGAAAACGAACGTCGTAACGCCCATCGGCCAGGCGCGTGACACTGCCAGTCACCAACGCATCAGCCCCACGGCTGCGCCACTGCGCAAAGTCGATCCGGCTCGTCTCGTCGAGGGCAGACGCCGCGGCGTCGATCGACTTGAAGCGCCCGCTGCGCTCCAGATCCGCCATCAAGACCGCGGCCAAGGCCACGGGCGTCTGGGCTTGGCCGCGAAAAGGCGCGACTGCGATGGGCAATTGATTCAAACCGACGCCGGTGACCTCGACGCGAAACTGCGCCAGGGCGTTCAATGCAGGCAGCCCCAGCGCGGCCGCGATCAGCGAGCGGCGTGTCAACGCGGGGCCCTGACCCGCCTGGCGCTCGGGACCAGTCAAAGACCGAGTGGAAAAAACCGTCATATCGAAAATGCACCCACAAGGTTGGAGAACTGTCGGATTCGGACGACGCGCAATCCTTTGCCGCCATGGCGCGCGCCCCGCCGATCGCTGCAGCAAGCACCCAGACCGCCCGCCAACAAAGGCGCCTATCGTACACACGAGCGGAGTCACATCGGCTCCGAAGCACCAGCGCCAAGGTCACAAAGCGTAGCGGCATGAGCGGATCCGAGAGCAACGCGCGGCACAGATAGAATCCCCGACCCATGAGCGCCGCTGACGTTGCCCCATCGAAAACGGAGACGCTCGCCCGGCGCTTGGCGCGCCTCGCGCCCTATTTTGGGCGGCAAAAAGCCCTCTGGGGTCTGGCCTTGCTCGCCACTTTGGTGGGCGCGGGCACCGAGCCTTTGATTCCGGCGCTGCTCAAGCCGCTGCTCGACCAAGGTTTTTCCGCAGGAACGCTGCCGCTCTGGGCGGTTCCACTCGCGGTGGTGGGCTTGTTCGCCCTGCGCGGAAGCGCCCAGTTCGTCGCCTCCTACGCGCTCGCGCGCATCGCCAACGACGGCATGCGCGCCTTGCGGGAACGGCTCTTCCGCCGCTTGCTCGAGGCGGAGCTGACCCTCTTTTCCCGGCAGTCGGCAAGCGCCCTGTCCAATACCGTCGTCTATGAAGTGCAAACCGGCGCGACGCTGCTGGTGCAGGCGCTGTTGGGGCTCTCGAGAGACGGCTTCACCCTGCTGGCGCTGCTGGGCTATCTGTTCTATTTGAATTGGCGGCTCACCCTGATCGTCGCGGTACTCGTGCCCTCGGTCGCTTGGATCATGAAGACGCTCTCGCGCCGGCTATACCGACTGACGAAGGAAAGCCAGCAAGCGACCGATGACCTCGCCTACGTGGTGGAGGAAAACGTGCTGGCACACCGCATGATCCGTCTCCACGGCGCCGAGGAGGCCCAGGCACGGCGATTCGAAGCGCTCAGTCAGCGCCTGCAACGGCTGGCGGTCCGCTCGACGATCGCCTCGGCTGCGATGACGCCTCTGACCCAACTCACGGCGGCGGTGGCGCTGTCCACGGTGATTACGATCGCCCTGTGGCAAAGCCGCTCGGGCGCGGGCTCGGTCACGGTGGGCGGCTTCGTCGCGTTCATCACGGCCATGCTGATGCTGGTGGCCCCGATCCGGCGGCTCTCAGACGTCGCGAATCCGATCACGCGAGGCATCGCGGCGCTCGAACGCGGCCTCGATTTGATCGATCGCTACCCGGCGGAGGCGAGCGGCGACCGTGTGCCGTCCCTGGACCGCGGCGCCATCGAATGGCGCAACGTCTCTGTGCGTTACCCTGGAGACGGCCCCGCGGCGCTCGACCGGGTGAGTCTGCGGGTGGAGCCTGGCGAAACGCTGGCGCTGGTCGGACCCTCGGGGTCTGGCAAGACGACCCTGGTGCATCTGCTGCCGCGTTTCGTCACCGCCACCGAGGGCGAGGTCTGCATCGGCGGTGTCGATGTCCGGCACTGGTCGCTGCCGGCGCTGCGGCGGCAAATCGCGCTGGTCAGTCAGGACGTCGTCATGCTCAACGACACCCTCGCGGCGAATGTGGCCCTCGGCGCCACACCCGACCGTGAGCGGGTGCTGGCCTGCTTGGAGGCGGCCAACCTGGGCGAGCTCGTTTCAGCGCTGCCGCGCGGCATCGACACGGTCGTGGGGCACAACGCGGCGCAGCTCTCCGGCGGACAGCGGCAGCGGCTCGCCATCGCTCGAGCGCTCTACAAGGACGCACCGATCCTCATTCTCGACGAAGCCACCTCAGCGCTCGACACCGAGTCCGAGCGGCTCGTTCAGCAAGCACTGCAAAGGCTGATGGCCGGGCGAACGACTCTGATCGTGGCGCACCGCCTTTCCACGATCGAGCACGCTGACCGGGTGGTGGTCATGGAACAAGGCCACATCGTCGAACAGGGCACGCATGCGGCACTGCTGGCGGCAGGCGGCCTGTTCGCGCGCTTGCATGGCTCGGCAGGCGGCGCAGCCGCCCCGGCGGGTCAAGGCAACGCTGAATGAGTGCCCGTGATGGCGCGCGAGGGACTTGTTCAGCCTCGCCTCAAAGCAAGACGATGTCGTAGTCTTCAGGGCCGATGGCAGTTTCGGCCTGCAGCGAGATCGGCTTACCAATGAAATCCGACAAGCCCGCAAGGTGCGTGCTCTCTTCGTCGAGCAGCAGCTCGACGACTCGGGGTGACGCGACGACCCGGAACTCACGCGGATCGAACTGCCGCGCTTCGCGCAGGATCTCCCGCAAGATGTCGTAAGCAACGGTCCGTGCGGTTTTCACGATACCCCGTCCCTGGCACGCCGCGCAGGGTTCGGTGAGCATCTGGGCCAGCGACTCGCGCGTGCGCTTGCGCGTCATCTCGACGAGGCCGAGGGCGGAAAATCCCCCGACCATGGTCTTGACCCGATCGCGGGCGATTTGCTTTTTGAACTCGGCCAGCACCGCTTCGCGATGGTCCTCGCGGGTCATGTCGATGAAGTCGACGACGATGATTCCGCCAAGGTTGCGCAGCCGCAGTTGCCGCGCGATGATCTGAGCCGCCTCGAGATTGGTCTTGAATATCGTGTCGTCGAAGTTGCGGGCACCGACGAAACCGCCCGTGTTGACGTCGATGGTGGTCAGCGCTTCGGTCTGGTCGATCACCAGATAGCCGCCCGACTTGAGGTCGACCCTGCGACCCAAGGCACGGGCGATCTCCTCGTCGATCGAAAACAGGTCGAAGATCGGCCGCTCGCCCTTGTAGTGCTGCAGCTTCGCGGCCGCCTTGGGCATGAACTCGCGCCCGAAGGCCATGAGCTTGCCGAATTGCTCATGCGAGTCGATGCGGATCACCTGCGTTTGTTCGCCCACCAGGTCCCGCAGCACGCGCTGCAACAGATTCAGATCCTGGTGCAACAGCGAGCGCGGCGGCTGGGACTGCGCCGCCTCGCGGATCCGCGACCAGGTCCGGCGCAGATAGGCGATGTCTTCGGCCAACTCCTCATCGGTCGCATCCTCGGCATTGGTGCGCAGGATAAAGCCGCCACCGCCCTCGCCTGCCAAGGCCGTCAACCGCTGCCGCAGGCTTTCGCGGAGCGACGAAGGAATTTTTTGGGACACGCCAATGTGCTCGTCCTGCGGCAGAAACACCAGCAAGCGGCCGGCAATGCTGATCTGGGTCGAGAGGCGCGCGCCTTTGGTGCCGATCGGGTCCTTGATGACCTGTACGAGCAGCGATTGGCCTTCGAAAACCTGCTTTTCGATCGGCGTCGGCCCCGGCGATTTACCGTTGGCAGCGTCCCCGGCATCGGCCGCGCGCGAACCGCCCAGCGGCGTTTGCAGGTCGGCCACGTGCAGGAACGCCGCGCGCTCGAGCCCGATGTCGATGAAGGCCGACTGCATGCCGGGCAAGACCCGCGCCACGCGGCCCAGGTAGACGTTGCCCACCAAGCCCCGCTCGAGGGTGCGCTCGACATGGATCTCCTGCACCGCTCCGTTTTCGACGACGGCCACCCGGGTTTCCTGCGGCGACCAGTTGATCAGAATTTCCTGTTGCATGAACCCTCCGCCGGTGCTCGCCAGCGACTCAGAGCGCCCAGCCGCAGCGACGCAGCAGCTCGGCGGTTTCAAACAGCGGCAGGCCGACGATGCCGGAATGACTTCCGCTGATGTGCTCGACGAACGCGGCGGCCCGCCCTTGGATCGCATAGGCCCCCGCCTTGCCCAAAGGCTCGCCGCTGGCGATATACGCGTCGATCTGGGCCTCGCTGAGCGGCGCGAAGCGCACCCGCGAGACGCTCAAGGCCTCGAGCCGCCGCGAGCCCTGCGCAAGGGCGACCGCGGTCAGCACCCGATGGGCGCGGCCGCTGAGGCGCTGCAGCATCGAGCGGGCTTCTACCGCGTCGGCGGGCTTGCCCAGAATGGAGCGCCCCAGCGCCACCGTCGTGTCGGCGCACAGTATCGGCCCTTCGGACAGCGCGAGCCGCCGATGTCGGGCCACGGCCGCTTCGAGCTTGAGCGCGGTGACGCGCCGTACATAGCTCAGGGCGCTTTCGCGCGCCAAGACGGCTTCGAGCGCCTCGGCGTCCTCGTCGGGCCCGGGGGCGAGGACCACGTGCCGGACCCCAATCTGATCCAGAAGCTGGCTGCGCCGCGGGCTCTGCGAGGCAAGGTAAAGGAGGCGATTCATGCGATCAACCATACGCGAGGCCGCAGGCTTCATTCCCGATGGTAAGGGTGGCCGGCGTTGAGCGACCAGGCCCGATAGAGCTGCTCGGCCAGCAATACGCGCACCATGGCGTGCGGCAGTGTCAGGTCCGAGAGGCGGATGCGCTCGTGCGCGGCCGAGCGCAAGGCTGGGTCCAGGCCATCGGGGCCGCCTATGAGCAAAGCGACGTCGTCGGCCGTCTGCCGCCAGGTATCGAGCCGTTGGGCCAACCCCGCCGACGTGAGCGCCGTACCGCGCTCGTCGAGCGCCACGATGCGGCTGCCGCGGGGGATGGCACCCTGGATACGCTCGGCCTCGGCGGCCATCAGCGCTGCGGCTGACCGACCGCCGGTGCGGGGCTCCGCTTTGACCGCCTTGAGCTCCAGCCGCAGGTCGGGCGGAAACCGCCGCGCGTACTCTTCCCAGCCCGCCTGCGCCCAAGCGGGCATGCGCTGCCCAACCGCAACGACCCAGAGCCTCATCGGGCCGGCCGCTCAGGACCGCGGGGTTGTGGTTCTCTTGGCCGGGGCACGGGCGCCAGTAGCGGCGTTGGAGGCCCCGCGGGTCGACCGCTCGGCCGCAACACTCCGCTTGGGGGCGGCTGCTGGCTTCTCGGCCGAAGCCTCAATTGCTTTCTTTTTAGGAGCAGACGCAGACCGTTTCTTGCCGGATATAGCGGCTTTTTCTTCCAATTTTTGAACTTTGGGCGCTGCTCCCTCCGAAGCCGAAGCCGCCCGGCGGCGCGCGCTCGCCTTCGCGGCTGCGACAGACTTCCCGGCCGCCGGAGCCGTCGCGGCCTTGGTCGGTGTGACAGGCTTGGCCGCGCCGAACTTCATGCGAACCGGCGTTTGGCCCCAAATTTCTTCGAGGTTGTAGTAACTGCGGATGTTGGGCTGCATCACATGAACGACCGCCGTGCCGCAGTCGACGATGATCCACTCGCCGTTGTCTTCGCCTTCGAGCCGCGGTTTCGGGAAACCGGCTTCCCGAACCTTGTCGCGAACGCTCGCGGCCAAAGCTTTGGTTTGGCGGTTGGAGGTGCCTGCAGCGATGATGACGCGCTCGAACAAGGGGGAGAGCTGGCTGGTGTCGAATACCCGAATGTCTTGGGCTTTGACATCCTCGAGACCATCGACGATGGCCCGCTGGAGCCGTTGAATGTTGCGCTTGGCGGTGGTTTCGCTCATGAGTTTCCGTAGAGATGATGGCGTTCAATGTAACCCGCGACGGCGGGCGGCACAAGTTCAAGAATCGGCTCGCCCTGGCGGATGCGGCGACGCACCTCGGTCGAACTCCAGGGCATGTCGGGCAAGCGCAGGATGTGGATGCGCTGGGCCAGCCCTTCTGCCGGCAGTCCGGCCGCCTCGGCCAAGCGCTGCGCCAGCGCCTGGCTCGAAGACGCTCCGCGTTGGGCGACGGCGAGCGTGCAGCGGTCGAGCAACTCCCGCCAGCGGTGCCAGGTGGGCAGTTGTTCCAACTGGTCGCTTCCGATGATGAGAAAAATCCGCCCGCCCGGGTGGCGCCGCTGCAAAGCTTCCAGCGTATCGATGGTGTAACTCGGCCCCGAGCGTTGCAGTTCCTCGGCGTCGACCTGGGTCCGCGGGAGCCCCCCGAACGCCGCCTCGGCCATGCGCCAGCGATGCTCGGCCGGCGCCAACACCCGGGCCTTGTGCCATGCGTGGCCGGTTGGGAAGACATAGAGCCGGTCGAGATCGAGCTGCTCGAGCGCCGCACGCGCGAGCGCGACATGCGCCCAGTGCGGCGGATCAAAGGCACCGCCAAAGACCCCGATGCGCTCGGCAGCGCCAGGCTCGCCCATCAAACCCAGTCTCGCGGCGTCAGAAAGTCGCGGTACAGCGCGGCCTCGGGCGTTCCCGGCGCTTCTCGACGTTCGTAAGACCAGGCCGCCAAGGGAGGCATCGACAGCAAGATGGACTCGGTGCGACCGCCCGACTGTAGGCCAAAGTGCGTGCCCCGGTCCCACACCAGGTTGAACTCGACATAGCGGCCACGCCGGTAAAGCTGGAATTCGCGCTCGCGCTCTCCGTAGGGCAGCGCGCGGCGGCGCTCCACGATGGGCAGATAGGCCTGCAAAAACGCGTCACCCACCGCGCGCAGCAGCGCAAAGCCGTTGGCGACCCCGCCCTCGGCGAAGTCGTCGAAGAAGATGCCGCCAATGCCGCGCGGCTCGTTGCGGTGCTTCAGGAAGAAATACTCGTCGCACCAGCGCTTGAAGCGCGGGTATTTGTCGGGCCCAAACGGCTCGAGCGCATCGCGGCAAACGGTGTGGAAGTGCACCGCGTCTTCCGCGTAGCCATAGTACGGCGTGAGATCCATGCCGCCGCCGAACCAAGCCATCGGCGCCTCGCCCGGATGCGCGGCGCTCAGCATGCGCACGTTCATGTGCACGGTCGGAACATAGGGATTGCGCGGGTGAAAGACCAGCGAAACCCCCATCGCTTCAAACGGCGCGCCAGCCAGCTCCGGACGGTGTTGCGTGGCCGAAGGCGGCAGCTTCGGCCCGCGGACGTGCGAAAACCCACAACCCGCCCGCTCGAACACCGGCCCGCCTTCCAGAATGCGGGTGATGCCGTCGCCTTGCAGCGGCTCCCCGGGGGCTTTGTGCCAGACATCCTCATGGAAAGGCGTGCCGTCGATCGCCGTGATGGCATCGGTGATGCGCTGCTGCAGCCCCAGCAACCACGCCCGCACGTCGGTCGTGGCCGGCGTCGTGAGAACCTCACTCATGACTTCACCGCCCGATGCCCGATGTCATGCCGGTACTGCATGCCATCGAAATGGATGCCGCGTATGACGTCGTAAACCCGGGTTTGCGCCTGCTTGACCGAATCCGCGAGCGCGGTCACGCACAGCACACGGCCACCCGCGGTGACGATCTGGCCGTCTTTCTCGGCGGTCGCCGCGTGAAACACCATGACGTCGGGCTCGTCCTTGGGCAAGCCGAAGATCGGGTCGCCTTTGCGCGGGGTCAGCGGATAGCCTGCAGCCGCAAGCACGACGCCCAGTGCGGTCCGCCGATCCCACTCCAGCTCGACTTGGTCCAGACGCCCTTCGGTGGCGGCGAGCAACACCTCATAGAGGTCAGACTTCAGCCGCATCATGATGGGCTGGGTTTCAGGGTCGCCCATGCGGCAATTGAACTCCAGCGTCTTGGGCCGCCCCGCGGCGTCGATCATCAGCCCGGCGTAGAGGAAACCCGTGTAAGGCATGCCGTCTTGCTCCATGCCGCGCAGCGTCGGCAAGATGATTTCGCGCATCACGCGGGCGTGGACATCGGCCGTGACCACGGGCGCCGGCGAATAAGCGCCCATGCCGCCCGTGTTCGGGCCTAGGTCGCCGTCGAGCAGCCGCTTGTGGTCCTGGCTGGTCGCCAGCGCCAGCGCATTCCTGCCGTCGCACAGGACGATGAAACTCGCTTCCTCGCCCTGGAGAAACTCCTCGATGACGACCCGCGCGCCGCCTTCGTTGTGGCTGACGCCCAGCCGGTTGTCGAGCAGCATGAAATCGATCGCTTCATGCGCCTCGGCCGGCGTCATCGCGACAACCACGCCTTTGCCCGCAGCCAGCCCGTCGGCCTTCACCACGATGGGCGCGCCCTGGGCGTCCACATAGGCATGCGCAGCGGCAGCGTCGCTGAAGGTCTCGTAGGCTGCGGTCGGAATGCCGTGGCGCTGCATGAACGCCTTGGAAAAGGCCTTCGAGCTCTCGAGCTGCGCGGCCGCGCGCGTGGGTCCGAAGATGCGCAGCCCGTGCGCGCGGAATTCATCGACCACACCGGCCGCCAAAGGCTGCTCCGGCCCTACGACGGTGAGGGCGATGCCCTCTTGCTGCGCCCAACGGCGCAGTTCCGCAAGATCGGTAATCGGTACATTGCGCAGCCGGGCGTCGCGCGCTGTGCCGGCATTGCCGGGTGCGACGTACACGCGCTCCACGCGCTGCCCCCCAGCGAGCTTCCACGCCAAGGCATGTTCGCGGCCGCCGCCGCCGATGACGAGGACCTTCATTCCTCGAGCTCAGCGTTGTGATAGACGGCCTGGACGTCGTCGAGGTCTTCGAGCACGTCGAGCAGCTTTTGCATGCGCGCGGCGTCCTCACCCGCCAGGGCGACCGTGTTCTCGGGTCGCATCGTGACTTCGGCCACCTCGGGCTTGAGCCCGGCGGCCTCGAGGGCATTCTTCACCGCTTCAAAGTCACCCGGCGCGGTAATGACCTCGATGGCGCCCTCTTCGTCGGTGATGACGTCTTCCGCGCCCGCCTCCAGGGCGACTTCCATGACTTTGTCCTCGCTGGTGCCAGGGGCAAAAATCAGTTGCCCGCAGTGCTTGAACTGGAAGGCCACCGAGCCTTCGGTGCCGAGGTTGCCGCCGTACTTGCTGAAGGCGTGGCGCACTTCAGCCACCGTGCGCACGCGGTTGTCGGTCATGGTGTCGAGGATGATGGCTGCGCCGCCGATGCCATAGCCCTCGTAGCGGATTTCCTCATAGTTCACGCCTTCGAGGTTGCCCGTGGCCTTGTCGATGTTGCGCTTGATCGTGTCGGCCGGCATGTTGGCGGCCTTGGCTTTTTCGATCGCCATGCGCAGGCGCGGGTTGGCGCTCGGGTCGCCGCCACCGGTACGGGCCGCCACCATGATCTCGCGGACCACGCGGGTCCAGATCCGCTGGCGTTTTTCGTCCTGCCTGCTCTTGCGGTGTTGAATATTCGCCCATTTGCTGTGGCCGGCCATCGGAAATCCTCTTTTGTTGAATTAACCTTGGGGCCGAGATTTTAGGCGACGGGCTCGCGCAGTCCCCCCGTCACCGCAGGAATGAACCCCCCACCACACGAAACCCGCCATGGCTGAACCTCTGCTCATTGCCCGCAACGCCCACACCGAGTGCTACCTGCTGCCCGAGATGGCGAACCGCCACGGCCTCATCACCGGGGCCACCGGCACCGGAAAGACGGTCACGCTGCAGACCATCGCCGAGAAGTTCTCGAGCATTGGGGTACCCGTCTTCCTTTCCGACGTCAAAGGCGACCTCTCGGGCATCAGTCAGCCCGGCCAAATCAGCCCCAAGCTCGCCGCCGTGCTCCAAGAGCGCGGTATCCCGACGCCCGAGCCTCGGGCTTGCCCCGTCACCTTTTGGGATGTTTTTGGCGAGCAAGGGCATCCGGTTCGCGCCACGGTGGCCGACATGGGGCCGTTGCTGCTCGCGCGCATGCTCGACCTCAACGAAACGCAGGCGGGGGTGTTGCAAATCGTCTTTCGCATCGCGGACGACAACGGGCTTTTGTTGCTCGACCTCAAAGACCTGAGGGCCATGCTGCAATTCGTGGGCGACCATGCTTCGCAGTTCACCACGCAGTACGGCAACGTCAGCGCCGCGAGCATCGGCGCCATCCAGCGCGGCCTGTTGCAGATCGAAGCGCAGGGCGGCGACCGCTTCTTCGGCGAGCCCATGCTCAACATCGCCGACTTCTTGCAAACGGTCGATGGGCAAGGCATGGTCAACATCCTGGCCGCCGACCGCCTCATGCAAGCGCCGCGGCTGTATGCGACTTTCCTGCTCTGGCTGCTTGCCGAACTCTTTGAGCAGTTACCCGAAATCGGCGACCCCGAAAAACCCAAGCTCGTCTTCTTTTTCGACGAAGCGCATCTGCTGTTTTCCGATGCCCCCAAGGCGCTGCTCGAGAAAATCGAGCTGGTGGTCCGCCTCGTGCGGTCCAAGGGCGTGGGCGTGTATTTCGTGACGCAAAACCCGCTGGACATTCCCGACTCCGTGCTGGCCCAACTCGGCAATCGCGTGCAACACGCTTTGCGCGCCTTCACGCCGCGCGACCAAAAAGCCGTCAAGGCCGCTGCCGAGACGATGCGTCCGAACCCTGGGCTGGACCTCAGCCGTGCCATCACCGAACTTGCCGTGGGCGAGGCACTGGTAAGCCTGCTCGACGCCAAAGGCCGGCCGGGCGTGACCGAACGCGCCTTCGTGATCCCGCCCGGCAGCCTCATCGGCCCCATCAGCGCCGAGCAGCGACGCGCGCTCATGGCTCGCTCGCTGGTCGCGGGCGTCTATGAGAAAACCGTCGACCGCGAGTCGGCCTACGAGCGCCTCGTCGCCCGCGCCACCGGTGGCGGGGCGGTCAACGCCGGGAACGCCAACGGAAGTGGAACGCCCGCAGCCGCTGCCCCATCCTCGGCGGCAGACACCAGCGGCGGCGTGCTCGATGGCCTGCGGGACGTGCTGTTTGGCAGCACCGGGCCGCGCGGCGGCCGCTACGACGGGATCGCGCAGACGCTGGCCAAATCGGCCGCGCGCACCATCGGCTCGACCGTGGGCCGTGAAATCATCCGCGGCGTGCTCGGCAGCTTGCTCGGGGGCGGCAGCAAACGTCGCTGAATCCCTGCCGGCCCAGCCGCCTACCATCCCTCCAACCACAACTCAAAGAAACCATGAATCAGGTTCATCACATCCGCCACCCGCTCGTGCAGCACAAGCTCACGCTGATGCGCAAGAAGGAAGCCAGCACCAACACCTTTCGCCGGCTGCTCAATGAACTGGCGACCTTGATGGCTTATGAAGTCACGCGCGACATGCCCACACAAGACGTGGCGATCGAGACACCGCTCGAGCCGATGATGAGCCCGGTCATCGACGGCAAGAAGCTGGTGTTCGTGCCCATTCTGCGCGCGGGTCTCGGCATACTGGACGGCATGCTCAGCGTGGTGCCCGGTGCGCGCGTGGGCCACATCGGCCTCTACCGCGACCCGGCCACGCTGCAGGCGGTGGAGTACTACTTCAAGATGCCGTCAGACATGCCCGAGCGCGACGTGATCCTGCTCGATCCCATGCTCGCCACCGGCAATTCCGCCGTGGCCGCCATCGACAAGGTCAAGGCGCTCAAGCCGCGCTCGGTGAAGTTCGTCTGCCTGCTGACCTGCCCCGAGGGCATCGCCACCGTCCACAAGGCCCACCCCGACGTGCCCATCTACACCGCCGCCATCGACCGCGGCCTCAATGACCACGGCTACATCCTCCCGGGCCTGGGTGACGCGGGCGACCGGATTTTCGGGACGACCTGAGTCCGCGTCACGCACCCGACACGGCCTTGCTCGGCAAGAGCATCAGCGCGACGGGCAGACCGTTGCCAATAATCCTTTTTTGATAGCAAAGATCGACCGATTCACGCCGGCACTCGGCATGTTTGGCTCAAAATAGCGAACCCAAGGCGCGCCCCGCCGGCCTCAGCCCAAATCTGCAGTCACGTAGTCCGCCCATTCGGCCAGGGCATTCAGTATGGCCTCGGCGCGTTCGTCTTCGCGCTCCATGGCTTCATCGACAAGGAGATCGAGGCGCTCTTGCAGCTGCGCCAGGGTGCGCGCCCCGCCCTGCCCGTCGATCAAACGCGCGTGGCGCAGCGCCTGCCAACGCGCGCGGCCTTCGTCGTCGAGCGTCTCGGGCCAGTTGCGCGCACGCCAGCGGAACACGAGTTCATCGAGCCGCGGGTCGTCGAAGCCCATCCGGGCGTTGGCCAAGCCCGCGGGCGCGAGGGCGCGCAGCTGCTCGAGTCGCCGCCGGTCGGCGTTGCTCAGAAAACCGCCGTAGAGGTCGAGCTCCACGTCCACCGGTTCGGTGGGTTCTGGGCGGCTGAAGACTTCGGCCCAGATGGCGCTGAGGTCGGGCAGGTGGCGTGCCATCACCGCATGGGCCAGCTGCTGCTCCAGATCGATGCCCCAGCGCTCGCGCACCGCCGGGGTCAGCACCTTGAGGTTGCCGATGACCACGGGCGATTTGTTCAGGTGCACCGACTTGATCGGCAACCGCGCCACCCCTTCGGGCAACGCTTCGGCGCGGGTGAAGAGACGGGCGCGGATCGCCTCGGCATCGAGACTCGCCAGCTCGCTGGGGTCGTAGGCCAGGTCCCAAGCAATGAGCTCGTTGCGGTTGTTCGGGTGCGTGGCCAGGGGCCACATGATGGCCAAGCAACCACGCTCGGGGGCGAACATGCCGGAAATATGGATGAACGGCCGCGCCTCGCGCGGGGTGCAGGGCAAGCCGATTTCGGCCGCCACGCGCTCTTTGCGGTGAAGCGCAAAACAAAAATCGAACAGCCGCGGCTGACGCGCGCGCAGCAGCCGAGCCAGCGCGATCGTTGCCCGCACATCGGAGAGCGCGTCGTGGGCCGCCTCGTGCACCAGGCCATTCGCGGCGCTGAGGTGTTCCAGACGAAAGCTGGGCCGGCCGTCCCCGTTGTGCGGCCACTCGATGCCCTCAGGCCGCAGAGACCAGGTCGCGCGCACGACGTCGAGCAAGTCCCACCGCCCGCACTCGTTCTGCCACTCGCGCGCGTAGGGATCGATCAGGTTGCGCCACAACAAAAAGCGTGTGACTTCATCATCGAAGCGGATACTGTTGTACCCCACCCCTATGGTGCCGGGTTGGGCGAACGCACCGTGGATGCGCTCGGCAAACCGTGCCTCGGGTAGGCCGTTCGCCCAACATTGCTGAGGCGTGATGCCCGTGACCAGACAGGCATCCGGATCGGGCAAGTAGTCCGGGGCGGGCTGGCAATACAGCATCAGCGGCTCGCCCAACTCCTGCAGGGCAGCGTCGGTCCGAATCGCCGCAAACTGCGCCGGACGGTCGCGGCGCACGTCGGTACCGAAGGTTTCGTAGTCGTGCCAGAGGAATGTGTGCGTGCCGAGACTCCGCGGCGCGGCCGGGTTGATGTGCGTCGTCATGGGCCGATTCTTGCAGACACGCCGCAAGCTTCCGGTGGCTTGTGTGGAAAAACCCGAAGCACCGGCCCACGAGGCGCGTCGATATACTGAGCCTAAATTCGGCAGTTGACCGCTTCTCGCGAAAAGGAAGGTGTTGATGTTTCAGCAATTTTCAGTGGGGAGGCCGTTCACCGTTTGGGTGTGCGCTGCGCACCCGTTCGAGTCGCCCTCGGGCGCGGGGGCGGCGTTGCAAATCCTCGCCATGGCAAGCGCCATGGCTGCGGTTTGCGCCTTGCCCGCGCGCCCGATGACGACCTGCCCGGGCGCACCCAACTGCCGGATTTACGCTGCGCCA
Organism: Tibeticola sp.; assembly: GCF_022759015.1. Classification (NCBI taxonomy): domain Bacteria; kingdom Pseudomonadati; phylum Pseudomonadota; class Betaproteobacteria; order Burkholderiales; family Comamonadaceae; genus Tibeticola; species Tibeticola sp. The sequence continues at coordinate 44,395 of NZ_JAEMQB010000053.1, forward strand.
GCCTCCTTTGCCGCCCGTTCCATGCCGATCCGTTCGCCCCTTTCTCTTTCCGCGCGCTCTCGGCGTCCAGACTCCTCGGGGAAGCGCTCATGCCAGGACTGACCTGGGCGGGCTGGATCGCCGCCGCGATCTTGGTCGGGTGGGCGCTGTGGGAACGTCGCCGCGCGCGCTGGGCCGAGCAATTGCTTGCCGAGGAGAAGAACCGGGTTTCGGAATTGTTCGACCGGCTGTCGATCGCCCACTGGCGGCGAGATCTCGACACCGGTGAACTGTGGTGGTCACCCACGTTTCGTCGGCTCCACGGGATTGCTGACGACGTCCCGGCAGAGCGTGAGCGGATCGCCGCCATGCTGCACCCCGAGGACCGCCCTCACCTCGCACGCGACCTGGAAGCCGCGTACGCTGCGGACGGCGGGGAAATTCATTACCGCCTCTACCGCAGCGACGGGGAACTGCGCTACTTTCTGCTGCGCACCGTGGTCGTGACCGACACGGTCCAAGGCCACCGCCAGGTCTATGGCATCAACATCGACATCACGGACCACGTGCGGCTCGAGCGGACGCTACGCGAACGCACCGCCTACCTCGAAGCCATCGTCCAGCAGCTCCCGCTCGGCCTCAGCGTCTTCGACGCCAGCCTCAAGCTTCGTCTCTGGAATGAGCGCTTCGGGCAGATCCTCGACCTGCCAGCCGAAGCCTTGCGCGAGGGCGTCGATTTCGGTGACCTCACCCGTTACCCGGCCGAGCGCGGCGAATACGGGCCGGTTCCCGTCGAGCGGGCCATCCAGGAGCGGCGCGCCTTGGCGCTGAAGTTCGAGCCGCACCGCTTCGAGCGCGAGCGGCCCGACGGGCGCACCCATCTCGTGATCGGCACGCCCATCCGTGACGAAACGGGGCAGGTGCTGGGATTTGCGAGCACCTACACCGACATCACCGTGCAAAAGCAAGAGCGCGCCCAGCTCCGCCAAGCCCTCGACCTGCTGCGCACCCTGGTGCAGAACATCCCGGCGGGCATCTCGATGGTCGACGGTGACCTGCGGATCCTCTACTGGAACGACCGGCTGCTCGAAATGCTGGATCTGCCGCGCGAATTGTTCGAGCGCCCCGGCGCATCGTTGATCGATGTCTATCGCTACAACGCCGAGCGGGGCGACTATGGCCCCACGGCCGATCCCGAGGCCATGGTGGCCGCCATGGCGGCCCGCGCGCGCCGTTTCGAGCCCCATGAGTTCGAGCGCACCCGACCCAACGGCCAAGTGCTACACATCCGCGGTCAGCCGCTGGCCAGCGGCGGCTACGTCACTGTGTACACCGACATCACCGAGCGCAAGGCCGCTGCAGCCGAAATCGAGCGGCTGGCCCGAACAGACCCCTTGACCGGGCTGTACAACCGGCAGGCCTTTCTCGATGTGCTCGAGCATGAAATTTCAGCCAGCGCCCGCGACGGACGCATGCTCGCCGTCCTCTTCATCGACCTCGACCGCTTCAAGAGCGTCAACGACCGGTTTGGGCATGAGGCCGGTGACGCCGTGCTGCGGGAAACCGCCCACCGTTTGCGCGAACGCCTGCGCAGCAGCGACTGGATTGGCCGGCTGGGCGGCGATGAATTCGTCGCCGCCTTGCCCGGTCTGGATCACGCCGAGGCTGCGGCACAGACGGCGCAGAGCCTTCTGGAAGCCCTGGCAGCGCCGTACGCCACCGGAACCGAGGGCGCAGCAGCCGAAGTGGAAATCAGCCCGTCGATCGGCATTGCGCTCTATCCCCAAGACGGCACCCGCGCCTCGGACTTGCTGCGTCATGCCGATCTCGCGATGTATCAGGCCAAGAAGACCGGGGGCGCCCGCTGGCACTTCTACACGGACGCCATGGATGCCGCGGTGCAGCGGCAGCTCGCGCTCGAGCAAGGTCTGCGCGCAGCCATTCGCGACGAGCAGTTGATTCTTTACGCGCAGCCCATCCACGGGCTCACACCGAGCTTGCCGCTGCTCGGCTTTGAGCTCCTGGTGCGCTGGCCGCAACCCGACGGCAGCATCCTTGCTGCCGGAGCCTTCATCGATGTCATCGAGAGCCGCAGTGAGCTCGCCGAGGCGATGGGTATCTGGGTTGCCCGGCAGGCCAAAGCGATGGTGGAGACCTGGATGCAGACCTGGCCGGATCGCCAGCTTCGGGCCAGCATCAACCTGTCCGCACGGCAATTCGACCGGCCAGACCTCGCCCAGCGGCTGTGCTGCGCGCTCGGCTGCGACGGCGACAGCAGCGAGCCGCAGCGGCTCCTCGAGCGGATCGAACTCGAGGTCACGGAAAGCGCGATCATGGGCGATCCACGGGCCGCGAAAGGCGAACTCGATCGGCTGCGCGGGCTGGGAGCCCGCTGCGCGATCGACGACTTCGGCACCGGCTACTCGTCGCTCGCCTACCTCAAACAACTGCCGATCGACCGCCTCAAGATCGACCGTGCTTTCATCCGCGATCTCGAGCACGATCCGGATGACGCTGCCATCGTGGCGGCGGCGATCGACCTTGCCCATCAGCTCTCACGCGACACGGTCGCCGAGGGGGTTGAAACCCTCCAACAGCTCCAGATGCTTCGCGCCCTGGGCTGCGATGCGGTGCAAGGCTACTTGCTGAGCGCGCCCATGCCGCCGGACGAAATCGTGCGCTACGTCGAGCGCGTCGACCGGTCCGAACACCTTCCGCTCGGCTGGAGCGGTTGAAGGCTTGGATCGAGCCGAGGGCAGGCCCATCGTGGCTGCGGATCAGCCCGCTGCCGCCTGCTCGGGCTCGGAGGGCTCTGTGGGCTCGGCGCGCGACCCTCGTCCCTCTTTCTTCGGTAGCGCTTGGATGTCGAGGCTCACCTCGCCCGCATCGTCGACATCGACCGTCAGACGCCCGCCCTCGGTCAAGCGACCAAACAGCAGCTCGTCTGCGAGCGAGCGGCGTATCGTGTCCTGGATGAGCCTCTGCATCGGCCGCGCGCCCATGAGCGGGTCGAAGCCCTTCTTCGCCAGATGCTTGCGCAGCTTGTCCGTGAACGTGACCTCGACCTTCTTCTCGGCCAGCTGGGTCTCGAGCTGCAGCAGGAACTTGTCGACCACGCGCAGAATGACCTGCTCATCGAGCGGCTTGAAGTTCACGATGGCATCGAGCCGGTTGCGGAACTCGGGCGTGAACAAGCGTTTGATATCCGCCATTTCGTCGCCCGCCTGGCGCGGGTTGTTGAAGCCGATCGTGGGCTTGTTCATGGTCTCGGCACCCGCGTTCGTCGTCATGATGATGATGACGTTGCGGAAATCAGCCTTGCGCCCGTTGTTGTCCGTCAGCGTGCCGTGGTCCATCACCTGCAACAACACGTTGAAGATATCCGGATGCGCCTTCTCGATTTCATCGAGCAGCAGCACCGCGTGCGGCTTCTTCGTCACGGCCTCCGTCAGCAGGCCACCCTGATCGAAGCCCACATAGCCCGGCGGCGCGCCGATGAGGCGGCTGACGGCGTGGCGCTCCATGTACTCGGACATGTCGAACCGAATCAGTTCGATGCCCAGGATGTACGCCAACTGCCGTGCTGCCTCGGTCTTGCCGACGCCGGTGGGGCCGCTGAACAGGAATGAACCGATCGGCTTATCCGAGCGCCCCAGGCCCGAACGCGCCATCTTGACGGCGCTGGCTAGGGTCTCGAGCGCCTGGTCCTGCCCAAAAACCACGCTCTTGAGGTCGCGTTCGATGTTCTGCAATTTGCTGCGGTCGTCATTCGAGACGTTCGCGGGCGGAATCCGCGCAATCTTCGCGACGATTTCCTCGATTTCGGTCTTGCCGATGGTTTTCTTCCGTTTGGACGGCACGAGGATGCGCTGGGCGGCACCCGCCTCATCGATCACATCGATGGCCTTGTCCGGCAGGTGCCGATCGGTGATGTACTTGGCCGACAACTCGGCCGCCGCTTGCAGGGCCGCGTTGGCGTATTTGACGCTGTGGTGCTCCTCGAAGCGCGACTTCAACCCTTTGAGAATTTCCACGGTTTCCGCGACGCTCGGCTCGACCACGTCGACCTTCTGGAAGCGACGGGACAAGGCCGCGTCCTTTTCGAAAATGCCACGAAACTCCGTGAAGGTCGTCGCGCCTATGCACTTGAGCTGACCGCTCGACAGTGCGGGCTTGAGCAGGTTCGAAGCGTCGAGCGTGCCGCCTGACGCTGCCCCTGCCCCGATCAGCGTGTGGATCTCGTCGATGAACAAAATGGCATGCGGCCGGTCTTTCAGGGCCTTCAGTACGGCCTTGAGTCGCTGCTCGAAATCACCGCGGTACTTCGTGCCCGCCAGCAGCGCGCCCATGTCGAGCGAATAGACCTGAGCATCCGCCAGGATCTCCGGGACATCTTTCTGGACGATGCGCCAAGCCAAGCCCTCCGCAATCGCGGTCTTGCCGACGCCCGCCTCGCCGACCAGCAGCGGATTGTTCTTGCGGCGGCGGCACAGAATCTGGATGACCCGCTCGACCTCGTACTCACGGCCAATCAACGGATCGATCTTGCCTTCCTTGGCCAGCTGGTTGAGGTTCTGCGTGTACTGCTCGAGCGGCGAAGCCTTCTCGCTGCGCTCGTTGCCGCCCGTCGCTTCCTCGGCATCGCTCGGGCGCTCCTCGCTGCCTTGCGGCGGCTGCGGATCGGTCTTCCGGATGCCGTGGGCAATGTAGTTGACCACGTCCAGCCGCGTCACCCCCTGCTGATGCAGGTAATAGACCGCGTGGGAATCCTTCTCGCCGAAGATCGCCACGAGCACATTCGCCCCGGTCACTTCCTTTTTGCCGTTGCCCGTGGACTGCACATGCATGATCGCGCGCTGGATGACGCGCTGAAATCCAAGCGTCGGCTGGGTGTCGACCTCTTCGGTCCCGCCAACCTGCGGCGTGTTGTCTTTGATGAAATTGGTGAGGGACTTGCGCAGGTCATCGAGATTGGCCGCGCAAGCCTTGAGCACCTCCGACGCACTGGGGTTATCCAACAGCGCCAGCAAGAGATGCTCGACCGTAATGAATTCATGGCGCTGCTGCCGGGCCTCGACGAAGGCCATATGCAGGCTTACTTCCAACTCTTGCGCAATCATGGTGCTTCCTTTTTGCTAACCGCCTAACCGCCTAAACCCGTCCTTTGCTGGCAGATGTTCCTGTTGATCCCCATAGATCGGGCAGGTTCCCCGCTCTTCAATCCGCCGGTTCCGCCACACACTGCAACGGATGCCCCGCCTGCTGCGCCGCATCCATCACCTGCTGCACCTTCGTTTCGGCCACGTCCCGACTGTAGACGCCACAAATGCCTTTACCCTCCAAGTGGATTTTGAGCATGATTTGGGTCGCTGTCTCGCGGTCTTTGCCAAAAAAATGCTGCAGGACTTCGACCACGAACTCCATCGGCGTGTAGTCGTCGTTGAGCATCAGCACACGGTACAGGCGCGGCGGCTGGACCCGCTGCCGCTGCCGCTCAACGACCAGTGAAGCCCCCTGCCCGTCATCGTGCAGAGGACCTGATGGCAGCATAGGACCAGAGGGCGAGTTCATAGGCATGGATTCATTCTATCGACTGATCCAAGCCCTGCGCACCTGGGCTGATATTCCCCAGGCACGGCAAAAAAATAGCCCGGGAACTCCGGGCTGACGGACTGCTTGCCCCACGGGGTCAGGACCGGGGGGCTTTCGATGAGACGGCACTGCAAGAGAAGCCCGAACGCCTGCGCCGACAGCGATGTGCGGACGCGATGCGGCGCGCTCGCCGAGCCTTACGGCAACGCTGGGCAAGCCCCACGCGCGTCGCGCATCGCGGGAACTGCTTCAGCGTTACCTTTACATGTGGTCGATCATCACCTGCCCGAAGCCCGAGCAGCTGACCTGGGTCGCCCCCTCCATGAGGCGAGCGAAGTCGTAGGTCACCTTTTTGCTCAAAATGGCCTTTTGCATCGAGCTGATGATGAGATCGGCCGCTTCGGTCCAGCCCATGTGGCGCAACATCATCTCGGCCGACAGAATCTCCGAGCCCGGGTTCACGTAGTCCTTGCCCGCGTATTTGGGCGCCGTGCCGTGTGTGGCCTCGAAACAAGCGACCGAATCGGACAAATTGGCGCCGGGCGCGATGCCGATGCCCCCGACCTGCGCCGCCAGAGCATCGGAAATGTAGTCGCCGTTGAGGTTGAGCGTAGCAATCACCGAGTACTCGGCCGGACGCAGCAAGATCTGCTGCAGGAAAGCATCGGCAATCACGTCCTTGATGATGATTTCGCGCCCCGTTTTCGGGTTTTTGAACTGGCACCATGGACCGCCGTCGATCGGCTGGGCGCCGAACTCACGCCGAGCCAGCGCGTAGCCCCAGTCGCGGAAGCCCCCTTCCGTGAACTTCATGATGTTGCCTTTGTGCACCAGGGTGACGCTGGGCTTGTCGTTGTCGATGGCGTATTGGATCGCCTTGCGAACCAGCCGCTCGGTGCCCTCAATCGAAACCGGCTTGACGCCGATCGCCGAGGTTTCGGGGAAGCGGATTTTGGTGACGCCAAACTCTTCTTGTAGGATTTTGATGAGCTTTTGCGCCTTGGCCGACTTCGCCTCGAACTCGATCCCGGCGTAAATGTCCTCGGCGTTCTCGCGGAAGATCACCATATTGGTCTTCTCCGGCTCCTTGACCGGCGAAGGCACGCCTTTGAAATACTGAACCGGCCGCAGGCAGACGTAGAGGTCGAGTTCCTGACGCAGCGCAACGTTGAGCGAGCGGATCCCGCCCCCCACGGGCGTGGTCAGCGGGCCCTTGATGGACACGACGTACTCGCGCAGCGCATGCAGCGTTTCTTCAGGCAGCCAAACATCGGGCCCGTAGACGCGGGTCGACTTCTCGCCGGCGTAGACCTCCATCCAGTGGATCTTGCGCTTGCCGCCATAGGACTTGGCAACCGCCGCGTCCACGACCCGGATCATCACCGGCGTAATGTCCACGCCCGTTCCGTCGCCCTCGATGTAGGGGATGATGGGCTCGTCCGGGACGTTGAGCGAGAAGTCCGGGTTGACGGTGATTTTTGTTCCGGCGGCGGGGATTTGGATGTGTTGGTACATGACGGTCTCCAAGGGTTGAGCTGTTCGCATGAAGCGACGAATCAGCTTGGGGTCGACGACACTTTTTGAGTGCCTTCTCTATTCTATCCACCCCCACCTGACGGGGGGCGGACGCACGGCTCAACCGCCGATCCGTTATAAATGGAGGGTGCCGACTCCGACGCGCTGAAGCTGACCGCGGACCCAGGTCCCGTGCAGCACACGGCAGCAGTTCCCTGCTGTCCACCAGCATGATCGCGCGGTGCGTTCTTCCACTTCTTCCACCCATACGAGACAAACCGATGAAAACCAAGCTCACCTCCGCCCTGCTTGCAACCCTGTTCGCCGCTGGCGCATTCGCTCAAGCGGCCGCTCCGGCCACGCCTGCAACGCCAGCGGTTCCTGCCACCCCTGCAGCGCCTGCGGTGACTCCTGGCCCGGCGGCCGGCATGCCGATGACCGCAGCCACCGAACACCGCGCACACAAGGCAACGAAAGCTCACAAGGCTCGCAAGGCCCATAAGGCGAGCAAGAGCCACAAGGCCAAGAAGGCGCACAAGGCCAAACGTGCAGCCACCTACTGAACGGACGATGACGCGCCGCGGGCCAAGGATGCGACTCGTTGGCCTCGCGGCGCTCGCCGTCGCCCTGCTTGCGCCCTTTTCGATCCGCGCGCAAAGCTCGACGTCAGCCGAAGGCCCGCAGCGGGATCTTCCGCGGGTGCGTCTGACGGCGGGCATCCACGTCATCGATGCGCAGGTCGCCCTAACCGAGGAGCAGCGGCGCATTGGGCTGATGAATCGCCGCGATTTGGCACCGTCGGAGGGAATGCTGTTCGTGTTCGAGCAGCCGGGGGTTCAATGCTTTTGGATGAAAAACACGCCTCTGCCCTTGACGGCCGCGTTCGTTGCCGATGATGGAACCATCGTGAACCTGGCCGACATGCAGCCGATGTCGACGCAAACCCACTGCTCGGCTCGGCCGGTTCGCTTTGTGCTCGAAATGCATCGGGGCTGGTTTGCGAAGCACGGCATCTCTGCCGGTCAACGCCTGCGGGGCGTGCCCTTCGAGCAATGAGGAGAGGGCCGCTGACCGCTCGCTCGCCGGGGCGAGCGCTGGTGAGCAGGGCCGTTTGAGCCGAGGAAACGCTGCCCGTATTGGGCAGAACCGCCGCCTAGGGAACCCCATCATCCGATCCGGGCGAGAAAAAAGCCGGCCCCAAAAGGCCGGCTTCCATAGAAGCGACAGGGGCTCGCCCCCGTAAAACCGCCCTTTACGCCGCGGCGTTGAAGTTCGCCTCGGCGAACGACCAATTCACCAAGTGGTCGAAGAAGGTCTCGACGAACTTCTGCCGCAGGTGGCGGTAGTCGATGTAATACGCGTGCTCCCACACGTCGACGGTCAACAAGGGCTTGTCCGGCGTGGTCAGGGGCGTGCCCGCTGGCCCCATGTTCACGATGTCCACGGTGCCGTCGGGCTTTTTCACCAGCCACGTCCAACCCGAACCGAAATTGGCGACGGCAGACTTGACGAACGCCTCCTTGAAGGCCGCATAGCTGCCCCACTTGGCGCGGATCGCCTCGGCCAGCGCGCCTTGCGGCTCGCCACCGCCATTGGGCTTCATGCAGTTCCAGAAGAACGTGTGGTTCCAAACCTGAGCGGCATTGTTGTAGATGCCTCCCGGCGGCGCGGTCTTGACGATTTCCTCCAGCGATTTGTTCTCGAATTCCGTACCCTTTTGCAGGTTGTTCAGATTCACCACGTAG
>NZ_JAEMQB010000008.1:0-10414 GCF_022759015.1 Tibeticola sp.
CGTCGTGCTCCACACGCGCGACGATGCGCTCCACGCCGTCATGCCAGGTGCGCAGAAAACGAAAGCGGTAGCCGCCTTCCACGCGGCAAAACGGTGAGACGTGGAACACCTTATGCGCCTGCGCTTGCGCGCCCCAGCGCGGCGCGTCGAGCAAATAGCAATGGCGCTCACCAAAGGTGTTGTTGACCTCGGCGACGATCGCGCGCAGCGTGCCGTCGTGGCGGTGCGCGTACCAAAAGCTCACGGGCCTGAAGGTATAGCTCAGCACCCGCGGGTAGGTTTGCAGCCAGATTTCCCCGTCCGCGTCGGCGATGCCTTCGCGCTGCAGCAGTTCTTCGAGCCAGCCGAGCGCACCGCCCGCCGCCACCGCACGGCCGTCGCCATGGTCACGCTCATAGAAGCTCAGCGCCGCCCGACGGTTGACGGCGAGCGCCAGCGCCTGGTCGCTGTGGGTGGCGAGCACCAAGCGGTCGAACACCTCGCTGCCGCTGGCCGTGTGAATGCGCCCGCCGCCGCGCGGCTGGGCTGGGTGGCGCTCGATGCGCAGCACCGGCGTGGCCAAACGCGCATCACGCAGCCCGCGCACGATGGCCTGCACATAGTGACGTGCGCCACCCGCGACCGTCCACCACTGCGGCCGCCGGGTGATTTGCAGCAAGCCGTGGTTGTGGCAGAAGCGAATCATCGTGGCGACGGGGAAGCGCAGCATCTGTGCGGTCGGGCAGCTCCAGATGCAGCCGAGCATGGGCAGCAAATAGCCTTCGCGGAACTCAGCGCCGAAGCCTTCGGTTTCGAGCCAGTCGCCGAGCGGTTGCGCGAGTGCCGCGTCCGCACCGCTGCGCGCAAGGGCTGTCGCGCGGCGGTTGAAGCGCAACAGGTCGGCGAGCATGTGCCAAAAGCGCGGGCGGACCAGGTTGCGACGCTGGGCGAAGACGGTGTCGAGGTTCGAGCCGCTCCACTCGAGCGCTTGCGCGCCGAGCACGCCCTTGGCCTGGACCGAGAACGACATGTCGGATTTCGCCGTCGTCACGCCGAGTTCGGCAAAGAGCGCGCGATCAGCCCGGGATAGGTCCGCTCGTTGAACACCAGAAAGCCGGTGTCTACACCGTGTGTGACGGGTCGGCCGTCGGCACCGGGCAGGGTCACGTCGACCGTGTTGGTGTGGCCGCCGAAGTAGGGGCCAGACTCGAACAGGGTGATGTCGGCGTGGTGTGTCAGCCGGTGGGCGGCCGCGAGGCCCGAGATGCCCGAGCCGACGATGGCCACGCGCGGCTTCATCGCGCACCTCCGGTCGGGGCCGAAGACAAAGCTGCTGCGAAGCACCCCTGGGGGAAGGAGGGAGGGAGGGAGGAGGAGAACCGCCCTGGGGCTGATCCACGCCGACGTTCGACGCTTAGGCTTCGCAGCAGAAAAAACGGCGGGCGGCTTGGGCCGCCGACCTCGGTTATGACCGCAGCCCCGGCGTTCGAGTTCCGCCCGGCGCGGCACCCGGGCGTGTAAAGTTTTGTAAGCCCGGGCGGGGCGCTGGCGCTGCGGTTCATGAATGCCTCGTTTGGTTAGTTGCTTCGCAGTCGTATTATGACGGTACGGTCGCTTTATGAACACGAAGGCTCAGCGCAAGGCAAGTTGTTTTTCAATCTCCCTGATGAACGCGCGGTCTTCGGGGCTGGTCATGCTGCTGTAGGCATCGACGACGCGGCCGTCGCGGCCGATCAGGTATTTGTAGAAATTCCAGCGCGGCCGCGTGCCGGTGGCCTGCGCGAGTTGGCGGAACAAGGGGTGCGCCTGTTCGCCCGTGACGTGCGTCGCGACGAACATCGGGAATTTCACGCCGTAGGTGTTTTCGCAGAACTCGGCGATCTTGCGGTTGCTGTCGGCTTCCTGGTTGAAGTCGTTGGACGGGAAACCCAGCACCACCAGCCCCCGGTCCTTGTAGCGGGCGTACAGCGCCTCTAGCCCTTTGTACTGCGGCGTGAAGCCGCAAAAGCTCGCGGTATTGACCACCAGCACGACCTTGCCGGCGTACTGGCAGAGGTTCTGGGGCTTTTCATCCTGCAGTCGGGGCACGGTGTGCTGCAAGATCGCCGGGCAGTTCGCGGAGCTCGCGCCGCTGGCGGCCGGCGTAGGTGCGGGCGCCGTCTGAGCCGAGGCCATGCCACCGAGCAGCGCCAGGGCCAGACCGACGAACGCCAGGCGTGGGAAGACCGATACCGAAGTGCGCATGAAACTCTCCAAGTCAAAATATGACTGTAGAGTTTACGCACAAAAGCCCGCGTTGTCAGGCGCGGGCTTTCGGAGGGGGCTGATGCGTGCCTGGTCAATCGGCCGCGGCGAGCAGCGCGTTGACGCGGCGCACGTAGGCGGCGGGGTCTTCGGGCAGGGCGCCGTCGGCGAGCACGGCCTGATCCAGCAGGATCTGCGCCAGATCGTCGAAGCGGCTGCCCTCGGCGTTTTCGAGTTTCTGCACCAGCGGATGCGCGGGGTTCACCTCGAGGATGGGTTTGACCTCGGGCACCTTCTGGCCCGCGGCTTTGAGCATGCGCGCCAGTTGCGGGCTCATGCCGCCTTCGGGCACGACGAGGCAGGCCGGACTGTCGACCAGGCGGGCGCTCACACGCACGTCCTCGACGCGTTCACCGAGCGCGGTCTTGAGCCGCTCGAGCACGGGCTTGAAGGCGGTGCTGGCTTCTTCCACCGCCTTTTTCTCGGCCTCGTCCTGGAGCTTGGCCAGATCGGCCTCGCCGCGCGCGACCGATTGCAGCGGCGTGCCCTCGAATTCGGTGAGGAAGTTCATCGCCCACTCGTCGACCCGGTCGGTCATCAGCAGCACCTCGATGCCCTTCTTTCGGAACAGCTCGAGCTGCGGGCTGTTCTTGGCGGCGGCGAGGCTTTCGGCGGTGAGGTAGTAGATGGCTTCCTGGCCCTCTTTCATGCGCGCCTTGTAGTCGGCGAGCGAGACGCTCGGCGTGTCGCTCTGCGTCGATGCAAAGCGCAGCAGCTTCGCGATCCGGTCGCGGTTGGCGAGGTCTTCGCCCAAGCCTTCCTTGAGCACGGCGCCGAACTCGCTCCAGAAGGTCGTGTACTTGCCGGCCTTGGCCTTGTCTTCGTCGGACAGGGCTGCGGCCGCCTCGCCCTCGGGCAGCCGATCGTGCGCGGCCAGGTCTTCGAGCAGCGCGAGCACGCGGCGGGTATTGCCTTCGCGGATGGCCTTGACGTCGCGGCTCTCCTGCAGCAGCTCACGGCTGACGTTGAGCGGCAGGTCGTTCGAGTCGACCACGCCCTTGATGAAGCGCAGGTAAGCGGGCAGCAAGGCCTCGGCGTCGTCCATGATGAACACGCGCTTGACGTAGAGCTTGAGGCCGCTCTTGCGCTCGCGCAGCCACAGGTCGTGCGGCGCGTGTTTGGGGATGTAGAGCAGTTGGATGTATTCGGTCGAGCCCTCGACGCGGTTGTGCGTCCAGGCCAGCGGCGGCTCGAAGTCGTGCGTGATCTGCTGGTAGAACGCGATGTACTGCTCGTCGGTGATGTCTTTCTTGGGCCGCGTCCACAGCGCCGTGGCCTGGTTGATGGTTTCCCACTCCCCGGTCTTGACCATGCGGCCGGGCTCGCCGTCCTTGCCCTCCTGCCAGGTTTCCTTCTCCAGCAGGATCGGCAGGCTGATGTGGTCGGCGTACTTGCGCACGATCTCCTTGATCTTCCAGGCGCTGGCGTATTCGAGCGCGTCCTCGCGCAGATGCAGGATCACGCTCGTGCCGCGGGCTTCGCGTGTGATCGGCTCGACCTCGAAGGCGCCGGTGCCCTCGCTGGACCAGCGCACACCGGCGTCGCTCGAGAGGCCCGCGCGGCGTGACTCCACCGTGATGCGGTCGGCGACGATGAAGCCCGAATAAAAGCCCACGCCGAACTGGCCGATGAGCTGGGCGTCTTGCTTCTGGTCGCCGGTGAGGCGGCTGAAGAACTCGCGCGTGCCGCTCTTGGCAATCGTGCCCAGGTGCTCGATGGCCTCCTGTTCGCTCATGCCGATGCCGTTGTCGGTGATGGTCAGCGTGCGCGCATCGCGGTCGTAGCTGATGCGGATTTCCAACTGGGGCTGATCTTCATACAGCGCGGGGTTGGCCAGCGCCTCGAAGCGCAGCTTGTCGCAGGCGTCCGAGGCGTTGGAGATCAGTTCGCGCAAAAAGATGTCTTTGTTCGAGTAGAGCGAATGCGTCACGAGGTGTAGCAGTTGCGCCACCTCGGCTTGGAAGGAATGGGTGTGCTTGGTCATCGTTATCAGAGAGTGGGAAACACAAACGAACCGCAGCCGCGGCCGCCGCTGCGCGGTCACGCAAAGCCATTCAGTTGGGGCCGTGGCCGCGGGCTTTCAAGGGGCAAGACGGGGCGAGCGCTGGGCGCAGACCGGCGCGAGCCAGCGTTCGAGCCGGGCGGCGACCTCGGTGCTCGACAGCAGCCCGAGGTGTCCGGTGCGCCAGGCGATGTGCCGGTGTGAATGCGTCACCTGCAGCCGGCGCCGCGTGGGGCTCGGGCGGGGTGTTCAGCGGGCGCTCCCCTCAAAACCGTTCATCGGGGCCGAGGTAGCGCCACTGGCCAAGCGGCAGGCGGCCGAGCATCACGCGGCCGATGCGCACGCGCTTCAAGCCCACCACGGTCAGCCCGACGAGCGCGCACATGCGGCGAATCTGGCGCTTGCGGCCTTCGGTGAGCACGAAGCGCAGTTGCTCCTCGTTTTGCCATTCGACCCGGGCGGGCTTGAGCCGCACGCCGTCGAGGCTCAGGCCGTGGCGCAGCCGCGCCAGCGCTTCGGGCGGAACGACCGAGCGCACATCGACGCTGGCCATCGCGTCCTCGTGCCCCGGGGCGAGCGGGCCACCGCCGCTGGCCGCGCCGCTCGGGTCGTAGCGCACGCGCACGAGGTATTCCTTTTCGATCGTGGAGTCCTCGCCGATCAGCGTGCGGGCGACGCGTCCGTCCTGCGTGAGCACGAGCAGGCCGGTCGAGTCGATGTCGAGCCGTCCCGCGGGCGCGAGGCCGCGCAGTTGAGCGCTCGAAAAGCGCAGACGGCTCCCGTCCTCGCGCCAGTGGTTGCGGGGTTCGATCAGCGTCACGGCCGGTGCGTGGCCGTCCTCGGCCTGGCCGCTCACGAAGCCGATGGGCTTGTGCAGCAAGATGGTGACACGCTGGGCCTGTTCGCCGGTGGCTTGGCGGTCGACGCTGATGCGCGCGTCGGGGCGCACCTTGGCGCCCATCTCGGCAACGACGCCATCGACGCGGACCCAGCCGCGTTCGATCCAGGCGTCGGCTTCGCGGCGCGAGCACAGGCCAAGCTCGGCCATGCGTTTGTTGAGGCGCACGGGCTCACCGTGGCCGGCCGGCGGCGGTGCAGTCTGGGGCCGGGTGCTGCTGGACGCGGCGTTGGGCCGGGGCGGCTTGGAATCGGGGCGGCGCTGGGGCGCGCCGGGCGGCGGGCGGGTGCTCATGCTTCGGGGGGTGGGTGAGGCTGCTCAAAGTTCACAGTGTCGCAGGCCGACGAGGTCGAGCACGCGCAGGCCGCCGTATTCGACCCGGATCAGACCGCGCGCCTCCAGGGTGTCGAGCGCCCGGTTGACGCGCTGGCGCGACAGGCCGACCAGATAAGCCAGCTCCTGCTGCGTGATGCGCAGCACCTCGCCCACGCCGGGGTAGAGCGCCGGGTTGAACAGCGCGGCGAGGTTGCGCGCCACGCGCAGCTCCGGTGTGTGCATGCGGTCGATGGCGCGCGCCGCGATGAACTGGCCGAGGCGTTCGTTGAGCTGGTTCATGACGAAGCGGTTGAAGCCGATCGAATGATCGAGCAGATGGTGGAACACGTCGACCGGCAGGCCGGCTACGAGGCTCGAGCGCAGCGCCTGCACGTGGTAGCGGTACACCTCGCGCTTGAGCGCGGTGCCCTCGCCGAACCAGCCACCCGGCGGCAAGCCGGCGTAGGTCATGGTCTGGCCCAGCCGGTCTTCGCTGCTCATCTTGAGCAGGCCCTCGATGACGCCGAACCAATAGGTGACCGGACGCCCCATGCGGCAGATGAAGTCGCCCGGCGCGGCTTCGCTCACGCGCAGCGCGTCGATCGCAACGCTTCGCTCGCCCGGGGTGAGCAAGCCCAGCCACGGGATGCCTGCGAGCTCCGCCGCGTTCGGCGGGCGGCGGCGCTGATGCAGCGACGGGGCGGGGGGCGATGCGCTCGTCATGATGTTCGGGCCCACAGAGGCGTCCAATGTAGCAATCCGGCAGGCGCGGAGGTGACCTGGGAATAAATTGCGTTCATCTGAGTAAAAAATGAACCGCTTTCAGCGCGAAGAATAAGCGTTTGAGTTTGGAATAAAGTTCATACCACGATGGGCTTCGAGCCTCCGGCCAGGCTGAAACGGCGCTTGCGGGGGCAAGCCCTCAACCCCCCGTACCTGGTTTCATGCGGGCAAAGCCTGTTTTTCATCACTTTTTCGAGGATCTTTCATGACCACGAACCGCATCAACGTCCACCGGCTGCAGGTCGCCGAGCCGCTCTACCGCTTCATCAACGACGAGGTGCTGCCCGGCACCGGCGTCAGCGCCGAAACCTTCTGGGCCGGGTTCGACGCGATCGTGGGCGACCTCGCACCGAAGAACCGCGCGTTGCTGGCCGAGCGCGACCGCCTGCAGGCCGAACTCGACACCTGGCACAGCGCCCACCCCGGCCCGATCCGCGATATGGCGGGCTACCGCAAGTTTCTCGAGACCATCGGCTACCTGGTGCCCACGCCCGGGCCGGTGCGCATCACCACCGCCAACGTCGACGCGGAGCTCTCCACCCAGGCCGGTCCGCAGCTCGTGGTGCCCATCCTCAACGCCCGCTACGCGCTCAACGCCGCCAATGCGCGCTGGGGCTCGCTCTATGACGCGCTCTATGGCACCGATGTCATCCCCGAGGACGACGGCTGCGAAAAGGGCCCGGGCTACAACGAAAAGCGCGGCGCGCGCGTGATCGCCTTCGCACGCCGCTTCCTCGATGAGTCCGCGCCGCTGGCCGAGGGCAGCCACGCCGAGGCCAGCGCCTACCAGGTGGTCGACGGGGCGCTGCGCGTCTCGCTCACCGGCGGGCGCATGACGGGCCTGAAGAACCCGGCGCAGTTCGTGGGCTTTCAGGGCGAGGCGCTCAACCCCTCGTCGGTGCTGCTCAAGAACCACGGCTTGCACATCGACATCCGCATCGACCGCGCCACGCCCATCGGTCAGACCGACCTCGCCGGCGTCTCCGACGTGGTGGTCGAGGCCGCGCTGTCCACCATCCTCGACCTCGAGGACTCGGTGGCGGCGGTGGACGCCGAGGACAAGGTGCTCGGCTACCGCAACTGGCTCGGTATTTTGAAGGGTGACTTGGTCGAGTCCTTCGACAAAGGCGGCCGGCGTCTCACGCGCGGGCTGCACCCCGACCGCCGCTACCGCACGCCCAAGGGCGACGGCGAACTAGTGCTGCCGGGCCGCAGCTTGCTGTTCGTGCGCAACGTCGGCCACCTGATGACCAACCCGGCCATCCTCTGGACCGACCGCGACGGCATCGCGCGCGAGATCCCCGAAGGCATCATGGACGCGATGGTCACCACCACCATCGCGCTGCACGACCTGCAAGGCCACGGCCGCCTGCCCAGCGGTGAGCTCATCCGCAACAGCCGCGCGGGCAGCGTCTACATCGTCAAGCCCAAAATGCACGGCCCGGCCGAAGTGGCTTTTGCCGCCGAGCTGTTCGGCCGCGTCGAACAGGTGCTGGGCCTGCCCGACAGCACGGTCAAGCTCGGCATCATGGACGAGGAGCGCCGCACCTCGGTCAACCTCAAGGCCTGCATCGCCGCCGCGCAAAGCCGCGTCGCGTTCATCAACACCGGCTTCCTCGACCGCACCGGCGATGAAATCCACAGCGCCATGCGCGCCGGCCCCATGATCCGCAAGGGCGACATGAAGACCAGCGCGTGGATCCAGGCTTACGAGAAGAACAATGTGCTCGTCGGCCTGGCCTGCGGCCTGCGCGGCAAAGCGCAGATCGGCAAAGGCATGTGGGCCATGCCCGACCTGATGGCCGCCATGCTCGAGCAGAAGATCGCCCACCCCAAGGCCGGCGCCAACACCGCCTGGGTGCCCAGCCCCACCGGCGCGACGCTGCATGCGCTGCACTACCACCAGGTCGACGTCGCGGCGATTCAGGCCGAAATGGAGCGTATCGACGCCGACGCGCTGCGCGACGAACTGCTCACCGGGCTGCTGACCGTGCCCGTGGCCGCCGCACCCAACTGGAGCGAGGCCGAGCGCCAGCAGGAACTCGACAACAACGCGCAAGGCATCCTCGGCTACGTCGTGCGCTGGGTCGATCAGGGCGTGGGCTGCTCCAAAGTGCCCGACATCCACAACATCGGCCTCATGGAAGACCGCGCCACGCTGCGCATCTCGAGCCAGCACATGGCCAACTGGCTGCTGCACGGCGTGGTCAGCGAAGCGCAGGTGCGCGCCACGATGGAGCGCATGGCCGCGGTGGTCGACCAGCAAAACGCCGGCGACCCCTTCTACAAGCCCATGGCTGGCCACTTCGACACCAGCTACGCCTACCGCGCCGCCTGCGACCTCGTGTTCAAGGGCGTCGAGCAACCCAACGGCTACACCGAGCCGCTGCTCCACGCCTGGCGCCAGCGCGCGAAAGCGGGGGCTTGAGGCGAGGCTGCCAAGGGGGCGTCGTCGGTCTTTGCGCTCTCTGTTCAGGAGCGCTCGGTGACCGATTGACGCCGGGTCTGCCTGGAATTTACGACTGACCAGGCAAATTGACGGCCGGACTGGGGGCTGCGTCAAACGCAAATCCTCGCCACTGCAGGGGGCATGGCGGCGGTTTGCGCCTCGCGTCCCCGCCCGCAACTGCCCGCACCCCATGACGCTCACCCCCGATGCCCTCACGGCCCTATTGCGCCAGTCGGATGGATCGCCTTGGCACGACGACGCCATGCAGGCGTTTGGGTCGCTCTCGCCGCAAGCGGCTGGGTGGCTGAACGAGCGCGGCTCGCTCACGCAGCGGCTGCGCGACGCCTTTGGGCCGGTGACGGTGGAACGTTTGTTCGAGGGCGCTCGAGGAGCCGAGGCGGCGGCGGGCTTGGCCAAGGGCCGCCCGGTCTGGGAGCGTTGCGTGCGGCTGGTCGCGGCGGGCCGGCCGCGCATCGCGGCGCGCACCTGCATTCCCGGCTGGGGCCCCGACAACCCGTGGTGCGAGGTGCAGCGGCTGGGCGATCGGCCCTTGGGCGAGCTGTTGTTCGAGCTCGACGACCTCGAGCGCGGGCCTTTGCGCTTTGCGCGGCTCGGTGCCGATGCCCGCGCGCCGCACGCGCGACGCTGCGTGTACCGCCGCTGCGGCGCGGTGCTCGAACTGACGGAGGTGTTTCTCGATGGCGTCTGGGGCCGCGCGGACGGCTGAACGAGGCCGTCGATGGCCGCAAGCGACGGGTTCGCCGCCGCCCTACCCGGCATCCACCAGCCAGCCCGCGACACGCCGTGCGGCGCCGCTGCGCACGAGATCGTCGATCAGCGCTTCGAGCCAAGCCTCGAACGATGGCTCCGGCTCGGCTCCGTCGGGCGCTTCTTGGGACCGCAGCGTGTGCAGGTAGGGCGTGGCGCGCGCCCAGGCGTGCAGCGCCTCGGGGGCGATGCGTTGCCACTCGAGCAGCTTGAACTTGAGCAGCACACGCGCCGCATGGCGGCGATGCCGCGCCGGGTCGGCCACGAAGCCTTCGAGCCGGGCCCGCGCGTCGGCCAGGGCGCGCGCCACGTCGCTGAACACCGGCCCGTGGCCGGGGATGACGATCGCCGGCGCGAGGCGCTCGATGAGGTCGAGCGTGGCGGCGACCGCATCGAAGGCGTCAAAACCCTCGAGTTCGGGAAACACCACGCCAAAGCCGCGCGCCCAGAGCGCATCGGCCGAGATCAGCAGCCGCGCCTCGGGCTCGAACAGGATCACCGAATGCGGATCATGGCCGGGCGCCGCGTGCACCTGCCAGTGCCGCTCGCCGAGCGCCAGCGTCTCGCCGGGCAGCAGCAAGCCATCGAAGTGAAAACGCGCGCAGGCCTGGCCCGTGGGGCGGTAGGTCAGCGCGTCCTCGTCCCAGGCCGTCACGGCGGCGGCCAGGCCCGGCGGGATGCGGGTGTGCACGCCGGGGTAGGCCGCTTGCAGCGCGGCGTTGCCGCCGCAGTGGTCGCTGTGCAAATGGGTGTTGAGCAGATGGTCGAGCGGCGCTGCGCCCAGCGCAGCCTGCACCAGCGCGAGCGTCTGCGGCGCATGCGTGACGTAGCCGCTGTCGACCAACGCCGCACCAAAGCGACCGCGCAGCAGGATGTTGTTCGACGAAAGCCAGCCGCGCTCGAACACCGTCACGTC
>NZ_JAEMQB010000130.1:0-15070 GCF_022759015.1 Tibeticola sp.
AACGTCATCGCCGTCGCCTACGACAGCGGCGTGCCGGGCTATGAGCTGAGCTCGGTCGCGACGCTGCGGCTGTGGTCGGCGCGCGCCGAGAGCGCGCTCAACCTCGAGCAGTTCAACCGGGGCGACTACATGCGCGCGGTCGAGGCCAAAAACTGGTCCGAAAACGTCTCGCTGGTGCTCTACCCCGAAGACAAAACCGAGCAGGGCCGGCAGTTGCGTCTGCGTCAGGAGTATTTCTTCGTCAGCGCCTCCTTGCAGGATTTGTTGCGCCGCTACCTCAAGACGCACGGGAGTTTCGAGCAGTTGGCCGACAAGGTGGCCATCCACCTCAATGACACGCACCCGGCGCTGGCGGTGCCCGAACTGATGCGCCTGCTGGTCGACGAGCATCGGGTGCCCTGGGACGAGGCCTGGGCGCTGTGCCAGCGCATCTTCAGCTACACCAATCACACGCTGATGCCCGAGGCGCTGGAGGTCTGGCCGGTGGACCTCTTGGGCTGGCTGCTGCCGCGGCATTTGCAGATCATCTATGACATCAACGCCCGCCACCTCGCCGAGGTGCATGCGCGCTTTCCCGAGGACATGGATCTGCTGCGCCGGGTCTCGCTGATCGAGGAAAACGGGCAGCGCCGGGTGCGCATGGCTTGGTTGTGTGCGCTGGCCAGTCACAAAGTCAATGGCGTTTCGGCGCTGCACAGCGACATCATGGTGCGCACGCTGTTTGCCGACTTCGCACGCCTGTGGCCCGAGAAGTTCTGCAACGTCACCAACGGCATCACGCCGCGGCGCTGGCTCGGGCAGGCCAACCCGGCCCTGTCCGAGCTGATCGACGCGCGCATCGGGCCGCTCTGGCGACGGGAGCTCTCGCATCTCGGCCAACTGCGCGCCCATGCCGACGACGACGCCTTTCTGGCCGCTTTGCGACTGGTCAAGCAACGCAACAAGCGGCGTCTGGCCGATTATGTGGGGCGGGAGCTCGGGATCGAGATCGACCCCGAGAGCCTCTTCGATGTGCAGGTCAAGCGCATCCATGAATACAAGCGCCAGCTGCTCAATGTGCTGCATGTGATCACGCGCTACCACGCGATTCGGGCGAACCCCAAAGGCAACTGGGTGCCGCGCACGGTGATCTTTGGCGGCAAAGCAGCCTCGGCCTATCACATGGCCAAGCTGATCATCCAGCTCATCAACGACGTGGCCCGCACGGTCAACGCCGACCCCTGCGTCAGTCCGCTCCTCAAAGTCGTCTTTGTCCCCAACTACCGCGTCACGCTGGCCGAGCTGATCATCCCCGCGGCCGATCTGTCGGAGCAGATTTCGCTGGCGGGAACCGAAGCTTCTGGCACGGGGAATATGAAATTTGCGCTCAATGGCGCGCTCACGATCGGAACCTGGGACGGCGCGAACATCGAGATTGCGCAAAACGTCGGTGAAGAGCACATGTTCATCTTCGGCAACCGCGCCGAACAGGTCGCCGAGCTGCGCGCGCATGGCTACGTCCCACGCCGCTACTACGCGAGCAATTACGAGCTGAAAATGGCGATCGACCGCATCGCCGACGGCGCGTTTTCACCGGAGGAGCCGCAGCGCTACCAGGACCTCACGCGGTCCTTGCTCGAATCGGACTACTACCAACTGCTGGCCGACTATGCGGATTACATCGCCACGCAAAACCGCGTCGACGAGCGCTACCGCCTGCATCGTGACTGGTCACGTTCGTGTCTGCACAACATCGCGGGCGTGGGCATGTTTTCGTCGGATCGCGCCGTCTCCAACTACGCCGAGGGCATCTGGGGCGTCCGCCCCTTGTTCGAAGGGGGCAGGCCGGCGACACCACCATGGTCGCCCGCCCTGGCAGCAGGAATTTGAAGCTGAAGCGCTCAAGACCACGAGATGAGCGTCGCAACGATCAGCCCATACACCGCCTCGGACGGCGCGCGCATCGCCTGTTATGACTGGGCGGCTGAGCCCGCGCACGGCGGTCGGGTGCGCGGGGTCGTCCTGCTGGTGCATGGCCTCGGGGAACATGCCGGGCGCTATGACGCGCTGGCCGAAGAACTCAACCGCTGGGGTTTTGCGGTGCGGGGATACGACCAATACGGCCACGGCGACTCGGATGGCCCGCGCGGCACGCTGCCCCACGAGCGCCGCCTGCTGGACGACCTGGCCGACCTGATTGGTTACACGCGGGCGCAGCACGCGCTCGCACCGCTGATCCTGCTTGGGCACAGCATGGGCGGCCTGGTCGCGGCGCGCCTGCTCGCCGAACAGCCGCGACTCGCCGATGGACTGGTGTTGTCTTCGCCCGCGTTCGATGCGGGTCTGGGGTTCGCGCAGCGCGCGCTCATCGCGCTGCTGCTGCGCCTGGCGCCCGACTGGGCCGTGAGCAACGGTCTGGATCCTGCCGCGCTCTCGCACGACCCGGCGGTCGTGGCAGCCTATCGCCAGGACCCTTGCGTGCATGACCGCATCAGCGCGCGGCTGGCGCGTTTCATCGACGCATCCGGCCCCATCGTGCAAGCCGCCGCGGCGCACTGGGCCGTTCCGACCTTGCTGCTGTATGCGGGCGCCGACCGGCTCGTCGCCCCCCGCGGGGCGCAGCGCTTCGCCGCAGCCGCACCGCCGGCCCTGGTGGAAGCGCACCGTTTTGAGACGCTCTACCACGAGATCTTCAACGAAACGCACCGCCAAAGCGTGTTGTTGCAGCTGCGACGCTGGCTGGATGCGCGGTTTCCTTGAGTGTCCCCTCGTGCGGCGCCTCATCGTCGCGGCGCTTGCCGTGCCAGCCAGAGGATGGCCAATCCCAGCAGGGCGACCGGGATCAACGACCCCCAGTTGAGCAGCGCCCAGCCCTGCGTCGTCACGAGGGCGCCCGAGGCGAAGGAGGTCACCGCCATGGTGCTGAACATGCAAAAGTTGATGAAGGCTTGCGCACGGTCGCGCTCCTCAGGCCGATAGGCTTGCAAAGCGAGCGTGGTGCTGCCGGTGAACAGGAAGTTCCACCCCACACCCAGAAGAAACAAGGCCACCAGGAAGTGCTGCAGCTCCACGCCCGACAACGCCAGCGCAATGCATGTGGTGTTGAGCAAGACGCCCACGCCCATGATAGGCAGCGTGCCGAACCGGCGGATCCAATGCCCGGTGAAGAACCCCGGCGCGTACATGCCGATGACGTGCCACTCGAGCACCAGCGCCGCGTCGTCGAAGGGAAAGCCGCACACATCCATGGCCAGCGGCGTGGCCGCCATCAGCAGGTTCATCACGCCGTAACCGAGCGCGGCACCGGCGGTGGCGACGATGAACACCGGCTGGCGCACGATCTCCGACAACGGTCGGCCCGGGGCATCGCCGGCCGACTTCGGCGGCACCGGCGGAAAGCGCACCCCGGCCATGAGCGCCATGGACAGCAACGCCACGACGGCCAGCGCAAGGTAAGCACCGACGAAAGGCGTCTCGGTCAAGGTGCGCGTGCGCGCGGCCAGGTTTGGGCCGATCACCGCACCCAGCAGACCGCCCGCCAACACGAGCGAGACGGCGCGCTCGCGAAACGCAGGCGCGGCGAGCTCGGCGGCAGCGAACCGGTAGAGCTGCCCGTTGGCGCTGTAGTAGCCCGCCAGCACCGTCGCAGCGACGAGCAAGCCAAAATTCCGGCTCCAGGCGGCATACGCGCACAACAGCGCCGAGACCAGCGCCACCACCAGCCCGAGCTGAAAACTGCGCTGCCGCCCCCAGCGCATCTGCGCGCGCGCCACGAGCCCGGTCGAGAGTGCACCGCCAACCACATAGCCCATCACCGGCAGGGTCGCCATCCATCCCGCCGGCGCCAGTTGGTAGCCCACCAGGCCGTTGATGGCGATGAAGACGACGTTGTTGGTGAGAAACAAACCCTGACACAGGGCCAACAACAGCAAGGGAGCGTTCATTGGGGCAGTCTAGCAGCGGCCCGGCTGCTCAACGTGCACGGGCGGCGCAGCCCCGCGGAACCCGTCAGCCCAGGGTCGCCAGCGCCAGCGCCGCCAGCGGCGCGGTTTCGGCGCGCAGCACGCGCGGCCCCAGCGTCACGGGCACGAAGCCGTAGGCCCGCGCCTGTGCGTCTTCCTCGGCCGACAAGCCGCCTTCGGGGCCGCTGAGCAGCCACACGGGCTGCGTGGCCGTCGCGCTGCGCAGCAGCTCGCCCCAAGGCCGCGCGCCCTCGGCGAGCGAGAGCACGCAGCGCAGCGCCGCGGCGGGTGCCTGCGCTTCGGCGCTGCCGAGCCAAGCCGAGAGCGTGCGCACGGGCTCGATCGTGGGCACGCGGTTGCGTCCGCACTGCTCGCAGGCGGCCACCGCCACCTGCTGCCAATGCTGCTGCTTCTTGGCCGCGCGCTCGGCGCTCAGGCGCAGCACGCTGTGCGCGGTGTGCAGCGGCTGCACGCGCACCGCCCCGAGTTCGGTGGCTTTTTCGACCAGCCAGTCCATGCGCTCGTTGGCCGGCATGCCGCAGGCCAGATGCACCGGTCGCGCAGCCTCGCGCTCGAGCGGCTCGAAGCCGCCGATCCGCACCGTCACCTCGCTGCGGCCCATGCGCTCGATCGTGGCCTGCCATTGACCGCCTGCGCCGGTAAACAGGGTGAGCGCATCGCCCGGTTGCGCGCGCAACACCTGCACGTGGCGCGACGCCGCCGCGTCCAGCACCACGAGCGCGCCCTCGGACAGCGGCAGGGAGCAGTAAATGCGCGGCATCAAGGAATCACTTTTTGATAGCAAGAAAAGACCGAATCACGCCGGCGATTGGATCACATTCGGCCCAAAGCCCAGCCGCTGGCCGCCTGCAAGCCCTCGACCTCGTCGATGAGGCGCAAAAGCGGCGTGAATTCCCGATAACGGGCCGCCGTGGCGCGGATGTAGCCGATGAAGCGTGGCGCATCGGCCAGGTACTGCGGCTTGCCGTCGCGCAGCGTGAGTCGCGCAAAAATGCCCGCCACCTTGAGGTGCCGCTGCAGCCCCATCCACTCCACCGCGCGCCAAAACGCGCCAAAGTCGCTGTGCCAATCCTCGAAATCCATCAGCCCGGCCTTGCGCGCCTTTTCCCAATAGCGCACGGTGACGTCGAGCACGAAGGCTTCGTCCCAGCTGATGAAGGCGTCGCGCAGCAAACTGGCGATGTCGTAGGTGATGGGGCCTTCGACCGCATCCTGAAAGTCCAGCACCCCGAGCCGAGGCGCGGGCCCGTCGCCGGACAGCACCATGAGGTTGCGCGGCATGAAGTCGCGGTGCACATAGACCCGCGGCGTGGCCAAGGCCTGACGCACCAGCAGCTCGTCGGTCCGCGCGAGCACCTCGGCCTGCGCCGATGTGAGTTCGAGGCCCCGATGCCGACGCAAGTACCAGTCGGGGAAGAGCGCGAGTTCGCGCCGCAACAACGCCTCGTCGTAAGGCGGCAGCACGTCGGGGCGGCTCGCGCGCTGCCATTGCACCAGCACATCGGTGGCAGCGGCAAAGAGCGGCGCTGCGGCTTCGGGACGCGCCGGGTCGAGCTGCGACATCATCGTCGTCGGCCCCAGGTCGCTCAGCAGCAGGAAGCCCTGCGCCTCATCCCATGCCCAGATCTCGGGCGCCACCAAACCCGCCTCGCGCAGCAGCGCGGCCACCCGCACGAAGGGCGCGCTGTTCTCGTGCTGGGGCGGCGCATCCATCACGATGCAGCTTCCCCCGCCCCGCCGATCGATGCGGAAATAACGCCGGAAACTCGCGTCGGCCGATGCGGGCTGCAGGCTGTCGACGGCCAGGTCATGCACCGGGGCCAGCGCGCCCAGCCAGCGCGCAAACGCCGCGCCCCGTTCGGAGTCGGACCAGAGGATGGGCGAGGGCTGGGGAGTCGCAGGGGTAGGGAGATCGCTCATGGATAATCGATTCTATGCAGACGGGCTCTCCCCTTGTTGCACCGCCGAAACGACCCCTCCATGCTCCCGCGCGCGCCGGCCTCTGGCCCGGAAGAATCCCCTCGATGCTTGACGCCGCTTGCGGCCGAGCGGCTGCGCGCCGTGCTGCTGTTCCTGCTTGCGCTCGGTGCCGGCTGCGCCCGCGCCCAGTCCGAATCTGAGCCCGCGCCCGCCCTGCGTCCGAGCGAGGCGCTGGCCGAGTCGATCAGCGCCGAGGCCCGGCGCCAAGCGCCCACCTTTCTGTTCGGTGATGGCCTGCACGGCCAGATCGACGGCGAGAGCGTGCTCGAGGGCGATGCGATGCTGCGCCGCGTCGACACCGTCATTCGCGCCGAACGCCTGCGCTACAACCGTGCCACCAACACGGTCCGCGCCGAAGGCGACGTGCGGCTCAACCGCTACGGCAATGTCTATCGCGGGCCCGAGCTCGAGCTGCACCTCGACGACGGCAGCGGCTTTTTCACCCAGCCCAGCTTTTCCTTCCTGAAGAACGGCGGCTACGGCGAGGCCGCGCGGGCCGAGTTCATCGACGACCATCGCAGCCAGGTCCACGACGTGCGCTACAGCACCTGCCGCCGCAACGGCCCCGAATGGCTGCCCGACTGGGTCTTGCGGGCCGCGCGCGTCGACATCGACAACGAAGCCGAAGAAGGCCGCGCGCACGGCGGCGTGCTGGAGTTCAAGGGCGTGCCGATCCTGCCGGTACCGGGCTTTGCGTTTCCCCTCGGCGACCAGCGCCGCTCGGGTTTTTTGCCGCCCACACTCGACCTCGACAGCGTCGGAGGCTTCACCTACGCGCAGCCCTATTACCTCAACCTCGCCCCGAACTACGACGCCACGCTCACGCCGACGCTGATGAGCCGCCGTGGCGTGGCCGTGGGCGGCGAGTTTCGCTACCTGGCGCCCGTCGCGAGCGGTCAGGTCCTGGGCAACCTCATGCCCTCGGACCGGCTGCGCGGCCGCGACCGCTGGGGTCTGTCGACCCAGCATCAGGCCACGCTGGCTGCCGGCACGGGCCTGAGCCTGAACCTCAACCGCGTGAGCGACGCGGACTACTGGCGCGACTTCACGCGCGGCATCCCGGCGCTGACGCCCCGCCTGCTGCCCGCCGACGGCCGGCTCTCGTGGAGTCAGGGCGCTTGGTCTGCGCAGTGGCGCAGCCTCAAATGGCAAACCCTGCAGACACCCGACGCGCCGATCATCCCGCCCTACGATCGCCTGCCCCAACTCACGGCGCGCTATGGCCTAACCCCCAGCCGCGGCTGGCAGTACACGCTGGACGCCGACTACAGCCGATTCCGCGCCGATGCGACGCGCACGCTGCAACCGAACGCCGAGCGCAGCGTGCTGAGCGCGCAAATCGGCTACACCTGGCTCACGCCCGGCAGCTTTCTCACCCCGACACTGCGCACCAACCACACCCACTACGCGTTCGACGCGCCCTTGGTCGACGGACGCACCCGCGCCACACGCAGCCTGCCGACCTTCAGTCTCGACGGCGGCCTGATCTTCGAGCGCGACACGGCCTACTTCGGCCGCGCCGTGCGCCAGACCCTCGAGCCTCGCGCGCTCTATGTCTACACCCCCTACCGCGACCAGCAGGCGCTGCCGGTCTACGACACCGCCGCCAAGGACTTCAACCTCGACAGCATTTTTTCCGACAACCCCTACGTCGGCTCGGATCGGATCGCCGATGAAAACCTGCTCACGCTGGGTCTGGTCAGCCGTCTGTATGACGCGGACAACGGCGGCGAGATCGTCCGCCTCGGGCTCGCGCAGCGTTTGCGCTTCTCCAGCCAAAAGGTCGCCTTGCCGGGCGAAACCCCGATCGACGAGCGACTCAGCGACATCCTCGTCGGCGGCTCCTTGCAGTGGAGCCCGCGCTGGCGCGCCGACGCCGGTTTGCAATTCAACCCGAAAACCGGACGCTCGCTGCGCACGACGCTCGGCGCACGTTACTCGCCGGGCAACTATCGGGTGCTCAGCGCCGGCTACCGCCTCAAAAATGGCATCAGCGAACAGCTCGACATGGGCTGGCAGTGGCCGCTCAACGACCTCTGGAACGACCCGGGCCTAGACCTCGGCCCCGGCCGCGGCCTCGGGGCCGGGCGCTGGTACAGCGTCGGGCGGCTCAACTTCAGCGTGATGGAGCACAAGCTGGTCGACGCGATCCTCGGCTTCGAGTACGACGCGGGCTGCTGGATCGGCCGCGTCGTGTTCGACCGGCTCCAAAGCGGTGCGGCGAGCTCGAGCAGCCGCATCATGTTCCAGCTCGAACTCGTGGGCTTCTCGCGTCTGGGCTCCAACCCCCTCAAGACGCTGCGCGATAACATACCCCGCTATCAATACCTCCGCGAGCCGGCGCCCCCGCCGAGCCGATTCAGCAACTATGACTGAGGCCTCCCTCCCACCTTTGCCGCACGCGCGCCGCCTTCCGGCCTTGAGCCAGGCCCTCACGGCGCTGCTGTGCGTCGGCCTGCTCGCGCCGACTTTGGGTACGGCACAAGGCTTACGCCTCAAGCCCGGAACGTCGGCCTCGACCCTGGCCCCGGCAGCGGCGGCGGCCACGCTGCCCCCGGCGGTTCGCGGCCCCCAGCCCGCCGACTTCATCGTGGCCGTGGTCAACGACGAGCCGATCACGAACCGCGAGGTGCAGCGCGCCGTCGAACAGTTGCAGGCCCAACTGGCCGCGCGCGGTGGCCCGCAGCCCGATCGCGCCACCCTCGAGCGCGAGGTGCTCGAGCGCCTCATTTCCGACCGCGCCCACCTGCAACTGGCCGCCGAGCAGGGCATCAAGGTCGATGACACAGCGGTCGATCAAGCCGAGCAGAACGTCGCGCGGCAAAACGGGCTCAGTGTCGAGCAACTGCACCGCGAACTCGAGCGCCGCGGCGTCAGCCTGCGCGAGTTCCGCGAGAACCTGCGGCGGCAAATCATCCTGACGCGGCTGCGCGAACGCGAAGTCGCCTCCCGCCTGCAGGTGACCGAAGCCGACGTCGACGAGTTCATCGCCTCGCTCCAGGCCGCGCAGGACGGCGCGCCGGAGCTGGTCAACCTGGGCCACATCCTCGTCGCCGTGCCCGAGCAGGCGAGCCCGCAGCAGGTCGAGGCGCTGCGCCAGCGCGCGCTCGAACTGGCGCAGCGCGCTCGGCAGGGCGAGGATTTCGCGGCCCTCGCGCGGCAGTTCTCCCAGTCGCCCGAAGGCCGGGAAAGCGGCGGCATGCTCGGCCTGCGGCCGCTCGACCGCTATCCCGAGCTGTTCGTCGAGGCCATCCGCGGGGCAGCGCCGGGGGCGGTCGTCGGGCCCATCCGCTCCGGCGCGGGCTTCCACATCCTCAAGGTGCTCGAGCGGCGCGTGCCCGATGCCCTGCCCACCCAGGTCACGCAAACCCATGCGCGGCACATCCTGCTGCGTCCGGGTCCGAAACTCAGCGAAGCTCAGGCGCGCGAGCGCCTGGCCGAACTGCGGGCCCGGGTGCTGCGCGGCCAGGCGGACTTTGCAGCCCTCGCCCGCGAATACTCGCAAGATGGCAGCGCCCGTGAAGGGGGCGATCTGGGCTGGGCCAGCCCCGGGCAGTTCGTTCCGGAGTTCGAAGAGGCGCTGGCGCAGCTCGCGCCGGGCGAAATCAGCCCGCCCGTGGTTTCGCGCTTCGGCGTCCACCTCATCCAGCTGCTCGAGCGGCGCGAAAAGACCCTGACACCCCAGGAACAACGCGAGATCGCGCGCAACCTCGCGCGCGAGAAAAAGCTCGAGGAAGCCTACGAGCGCTGGGCGCGCGACGTGCGGGCCCGTGCCTACGTCGAGTTGCGCGAACCGCCCCAGGCGCCGTGAAGCACATCGCCCGCAAGCGTTTCGGCCAGCATTTCCTGGCCGACCCCGCAATCCTCGACGCCATCGTCGATGCGATCGATCCCAAGCCCGGTGAGCCGCTCGTCGAAATCGGCCCTGGGCTTGGCGCGATGACCGACCCGCTCGTGGCGCGCAGCGGGGCTTTGACGGTGATCGAACTCGATCGTGATCTCGCGGCGCGGCTGCGCCAACGCAGCGCACTCGAGGTCATCGAAGCCGACGTACTGCGCGTGGATTTCCGCGCACTCGCCGAGCGCAAAGGTGCGGCGCTGCGCATCGTGGGCAACCTGCCCTACAACATCTCGAGCCCGATCCTCTTCCATTTGCTCGAGGTGGCCGACTGCGTCCGCGATCAGCACTTCATGCTGCAAAAAGAGGTGGTCGACCGCATGGTCGCGGCGCCCGCCACCGCCGCTTATGGCCGGCTTTCGGTGATGCTGCAGTGGCGTTATGCGATGGAGTGGCTGCTCGACGTGCCGCCCGAGTGCTTCAACCCGCCGCCCCGCGTGGACAGCGCGGTGGTGCGGATGCGCCCGATCGAATCCCCGGCGGCCGTCGATGCGGCCTTGCTCTCCGAGCTCGTGCGTGTGGCTTTCAGCCAGCGCCGCAAACTGCTGCGGCACAGCCTCGGCCGCTGGCTCGAAGCGCGGGGCAGCACCAGCAGCTTCGACCTGCACCGCCGCGCCGAGGAAGTGCCCGTGGGCGACTACCTCGCGCTGGCACAGGAACTGGATCCGAAACCGCGCTGAATCGGTTCCCGCGATGGCGCTTCATCGCGGGAACGGGTTCTCAGCGTTGCCTCAGAGGCTGAGAGGGAATTGGGTGTGCCCGAAGGGGCGCCCCAAAACGCGCCCGAGTAGGCGCAAAGCACAGCCGTAGCTCGGGCTACGGCGCGCATTTGCAACGCCCTCGGGCGTGTTTTGGGGCGCCCAGGCGGGCATGTTCGTCCCCCCTCAGCCTCTCAGGCTGCGTTGAGCCAGTAGCCGGCATTGAAAGGGCTGCTCATGCGCAGCGCCTCGACCGAGACATCCACCAGCAGACTGGCTGCCATGGCGGGGTCGGTCTTGTCTTGGGGGGCATGGATCCCCGGCGCAGCGACACTGGTGTGCTGCGCTTTGGCCTCATCCGCCCGTTCCGCTTGGCCCATGGATGCGGAACGGGCTACTGAAAAGAATAGAAGACCCTGAAGGGAACCTTGCGGTCGGCCCAGTAGTCCGCCGCGTCGCGGAAGATGTCGAGCAACTGTTCGCGCGCTTCCTTGTCGAACTTGCCGTTGGCCGGAATGTGCTCGAGCACCACGACGAAGCCCGGCTGCGGCCCGGACTTGTGCACCGGATCGGTGATCGAATCAAAGAGCGCGTCGAAGTTCTTGCCGAAATGCGTCGGCAACGTGAACTGCTGCGCGATCATGTCGAGCACGTCCTGCTTGCTCTGTGCGTTCGCCAGGTTGGCGTAGAGGAAGTGGTGGCCCAAGGCCTGTGCCGCCTCCTGCAGATCCTGCACACGGTAGGCCCGAATCGACTGCACGATGTTGGGCCTGACGTTACGAAGTGGTGTTTCCATCTCCGCGGCTTTCTAAAAATGTGAAAGAGACTGATCCATCGATGCCGAAACGGCACGGGCCCTCGTCATTCGACGATGCGGCGAAAGCTCGCGTAATGGTCCTCGGTGTAGTAACACACCTCGGGCCGCCGCGGCTCCCCGCCGCAGACGATGCGGCGCGCGCCCCGATCCCGACTTCCAGGCGTTTTCACGGTGTATTCACGGTAATATCCCCGAACGCGCAACGGAAGCTGCCGCTCGCGGTTGCCAAACACCGACCCGTCCTTCTCGGACGGAAACGGTCCGCCCTGAAGGATCAAGCGATAGGTTTCAACCGCTTCGGCGGGCAACTGCTCCAGGCGAACCGTTGCCACGGCTTCGGCCTGGTCTGGCACTGGGGAACGCGCCTGCGCCCAGTCCCCCAAGCCCGCAGCGAACAGCAGCAGAGCCGCCAGTATCCATGCGCCCCAAGGGCTGCGCCGCGGCCGAGTCATGTGTTGCGCGTCCGTCGTTTTGACCGTGAAAACCCCGGGTAAACCCGGAAAGTAGGCGCGTAGTGTGACGGAAACGCGACAAAAACGCAAGCCAAAACACTGGAAAACCCTAGGCCGGGCCGCCGCCTCAGCGGCCGGCGTTCGCGTCGGCGACGGTGAGCGCCGTCATGTTGACGATGCGCCGCACGGTGGTGCTGGGCGTCAGGATATGCACCGGTTTGGCCGCGCCGAGCAAAACGGGGCCAAC
This sequence comes from Tibeticola sp., assembly GCF_022759015.1. Lineage (NCBI taxonomy): Bacteria > Pseudomonadati > Pseudomonadota > Betaproteobacteria > Burkholderiales > Comamonadaceae > Tibeticola > Tibeticola sp. The sequence continues at coordinate 12,055 of NZ_JAEMQB010000130.1, forward strand.
GGCGATGTTGCCGCCCGCCGAGACCTTGAGCAGGTTGTACGCGATGTTGGCCGCATCGATGTTGGGCAGCACGAGCAGGTTCGCGTCCTCGAGCAGCGTGGTGCGCGGCATGAGGGCGCGGCGAGCGGCGGTGTCGAGCGCCAGGTCGCCGTGCATCTCGCCGTCGATCTCGAGCCAGGGCGCGCGCTGCTGCACGAGGGCCAGCACCTCGCGCATCTTGGCCGCGCTGGGCTGATTGGACGAACCAAAATTCGAGTGCGACAGCAGTGCCGCCTTGGGCGTGATGCCAAAGCGCCGCATCTCCTCAGCGGCGAGCACGGTGATTTCCGCGAGCTGTTCCGCGCTCGGGTCGTAGTTGACGTGGGTGTCGACCAGGAACACCTGCCGCCCGGGCAGCATCAGCCCGTTCATCGCCGCATAGACCGAAACGCCCGGCCGGCGACCGATGACCTGATCGATGTACTGCAGATGCATCGCATGGGTGGCCCAGGTGCCGCAGATCAGTCCGTCGACATAGCCTTTGTGCAGCAGCATCGACCCGATGAGCGAGAGGCGGCGACGCATTTCGATTTTGGCCATCTGCACCGTCACGCCCTTGCGTTCGGTCATGCGGTGGTAGGTCTGCCAGAAGTCGCGGTAGCGGTCGTCCTGCTCGACGTTGACCACGTCGTAGTCCCGCCCTTCACGCAGCCGCAGGCCAAATTTCTCGATGCGCTGTTCGATGACGGCCGGCCGGCCGATCAGCGTCGGGCGCGCCAGGCCCTCGTCGACCACGATCTGCGCGGCGCGCAGCACGCGCTCCTCCTCGCCCTCGGCATAAGCGACACGGTTGTGGGTCGCGCGCTTGGCCGCCTCGAAGATGGGCTTCATGATGGTGCCCGAGGCGTAGACGAAGCTCTCGAGCCGCTGCCGGTACGCGGCCATGTCGGCGATCGGCCGCTGCGCGACGCCGCTGTCGGCAGCGGCTTGCGCGACCGCGGGCGCGATCTTCATCATCAGCCGCGGGTCGAAGGGCTTGGGGATCAGATATTCCGGGCCGAAGGCGAGTTTTTCACCCGCATACGCCGCCGCCACGACCTCGTTTTGCTCGGCCTGCGCCAGCTCTGCGATTGCGCGCACCGCGGCGAGCTCCATCTCGACCGTGATGGTGGTCGCACCCGCGTCGAGCGCGCCGCGGAAGATGTAGGGGAAGCACAGGACGTTGTTGACCTGGTTGGGATAGTCCGAGCGGCCGGTGGCCATGATGGCGTCGTCGCGCACGGCGCGCACCTCCTCCGGGCGGATCTCCGGGTTGGGGTTGGCCAGCGCAAAAATCAGCGGCCGCGGCGCCATGCGCGCGACCATTTCGGGCTTGAGCACGCCGCCCGCAGACAGGCCCAGGAACACGTCGGCCCCGTCGATGACCTCGGCCAGCGTGCGCGCCTCGGTCTTTTGCGCATAGACGACCTTGTCCGCGTCCATCAGCTCGGTGCGGCCCTCGTAGACCACCCCGGCGAGGTCGGTGACCCAGATGTTCTCGCGTGGGATACCCAGCTTGACAAGCAGGCCCAGGCAGGCGAGCGCCGCGGCGCCGGCGCCGGAGGTGACGAGCTTGATGCGCTTGGGGTCCTTGCCCGCGACCTTGAGGCCGTTGATGATCGCCGCGCCGACGACGATGGCGGTGCCGTGCTGGTCGTCGTGAAAGACCGGGATCTTCATGCGCTCGCGCAGTTTGCGCTCGACGTAGAAGCAGTCGGGCGCCTTGATGTCTTCGAGGTTGATGCCGCCGAAGGTCGGCTCAAGCGCGGCGATGATGTCGACGAGCTTGTCCGGGTCCTTCTCGTTGATTTCGATGTCGAACACGTCGATGCCGGCGAACTTTTTGAACAGCACCGCCTTGCCTTCCATCACCGGCTTGCCCGCGAGCGGCCCGATGTCGCCCAGACCGAGCACCGCCGTGCCGTTGGTCACCACGCCCACCAGGTTGCCCCGGCTGGTGTAGCGAAACGCCGCGGCCGGGTCTTTGACGATTTCCTCGCAGGGGGCGGCCACGCCGGGCGAATAGGCCAGCCCCAGGTCATGCTGGTTGATGAGCTGCTTGGTCGGGGTGATGCCGATCTTGCCGGGCTGGGGAAACTCGTGATAGTCGAGCGCCGCGCGGCGCAACTGCGCCCGTCGTTCTTCGAGTGCTTCGGGCGTCGGGGGGTTGTTTTGCGTCATGAGGTCTCCTGCATCGACCGGACCGCCGTGCGCGGGTCTACACGGGTACGAGCGCGGGCCGGGAGGGCATTCTAGACCCGGGTCCTGACCTCCTCCGCCGTGATCTGCCCAGGTTCAGGGCGCCGGGGCCGGCAGCAACCACTGCGCCACCAGCGGCTGCAACCAGCCCAGGCCCGAGGCCACCAGCACCAGGACGCCGAAGCCCAGCGGAGCGATGGCCAGCGCGACGAGCCAGCGCTTGGGGCGCGCCCAACGCCGCGGCAGCACGAGAACGATCAAGGCCGCCAGCACCGCCAGCAACACCGCCGAGGCCGCAACGACCCCCGCCACCGCGAGCAACGCTTCCCCAGCGCCAGGTGAGCCCGTGCGCAGCCCCTCGGCTGCCGCCGCACCCGGTGCCCCGTAGACCGCCCAGCGGAGGCGGCGCAAGAAATGCTTCTTCTGGTCCATGGCCGCGATGGTAGCCCCAGGTCCGATGGGGTCCGGGCCCCGAGAGGGAGGCGATTGCGCAGCCTTACCGCCGCCCACCCAACAGCGCCCAAAGGCCGATGGCGCCGAAGGTGGCGGTGCCGATGCCGCCGAGGGCGAAATCGCCGAACTTGAGGGTGAAGTCGCCGGTTCCGAGTACCAGCGTCACGGCCGCGACGATGAGGTTGCGGTTGTCCGAGAAGTCCACCCGGTTGTCGACCCAGATCTTCGCGCCGGCCACCGCAATGAGGCCGAACACCACGATCGAGACACCCCCCATCACCGGCAGCGGAATGGCCTGGATCAGCGCGCCGAACTTCGGTGAAAAACCCAGCAGCACGGCGATGAG
>NZ_JAEMQB010000003.1:0-6205 GCF_022759015.1 Tibeticola sp.
CCCGGTTCTGCAACAGCAACCCAGCCTGCAGTCCCCGCTTCACTGCGGCATGCGCCTCGGAGGCGCTCAGCCCCAGTTCTTGCGCCAGCCGTGCATACGTCCAGCGCTGTTCCCCCCAGGCGATCAGTTTGAGGGCAACGAGAAAGTCTTGGGGCTTGAGCTGCATGTATTCAACGTTCGCGATTTGCGGATGTTGAATACACAGAACTGCCCGTCAGCGGGCAATTACCCAGCGGAATCAAGAGGCCCCGGCCTCCGCCTCCTGCAACTCCTTCAAGGTCCGCCCTTGGGCGTCTTTCCACTCGATGCGCCCGTTCGCGCTGCGGCCCAGCACCACCGCCGCCGCCGTGCTGGGTGAGCTGAAGCTGTAGTCCTGCGCGAAGCGATACAGGCCTGCATCCAACTCCAACACGCCGTTGGCGATCAGCTCCTGCCGAAGGTCGTACATGCCGCGCACGTGCTGCGCCATCGACGGGACCGTTTCGGCCACCGCCTGCGAACCGGCCTTGACCACAAAGCCCTGCGTTGCCTCATAACCCATGGCCACCACACCCTTGCCCTTGCAGGTCAGCAGCGGATTGGCCTTAGCCGTGGGGGCTGGCGCCTGTTCAAACGCATGCACCCCCAACACCGGCAACACGCCCAGCATGTGGGCCAGGAACACCTCCATGTCCGCCCGGTCGGCCTCGCTCAGGCTGGGTTCGGCGGGCAAGTTGGCGTTGTCCAGCGGCATGCGCTTGGCCGCGCGGGCCAGCGCGATCAGCCGCGCCTCCAGAAACTGCACATGCGCCTTGTTCAGCTGCCCGGCCGTGGCCGTGGTGAAGCCGATGGCGCGGGTCCAGAAATCCTTCTTCGCTTGGTGGTCCTGCAAGCGCGGAAGGATCGGGTCGCCTTCGCCCACGTAGAGCATCTCGCCCTCGCCGTCTGGCCGCGGCCACAGCAAGAGGTAGACGCCGGTCTGCGCCAGCTCGGGCCGCGCCTTCACCTGCGGCAGTAGCGCACGGGGAAACACCAGCGCTTTACCGATCCAGTTGGATTTTTCGACGATACGCAAGCCGTCGGGGTCGCCGTCGGCGACGAAGATGCGCAGGGAGAAAGAGGTCATGGTGCAACCGTTCGAGATGGGCCTTGAGCCACTGCGGAATACGCCTGGTCGGGGCGATTGAGCACATCGGGGAATCGATGCTCCAGCACTCGCCTTTTTACCATCCCACCCAGGATGCAGCTTTGCAAATTCTCCGCGCCCGTTCAGCCCGCCGCCCGCTTGGCCAGCAGCGCGCGCGCCACACGCGAGCCGCTGGGCCGCCCGAGCTGCTCGCTGATGTAGGCGCCGGCGTCGACCAGTGCGTCGAGGTCGATGCCGGTTTCGATGCCCATGCCGTGCAGCATGTAGACCACGTCTTCGGTGGCGACGTTGCCGGTCGCGCCCTTGGCGTAGGGGCAGCCCCCGAGCCCTGCGACCGAGGCCTGGAAATTCCACACGCCCATTTGCAGGGCCGCGAGCGTATTGGCCAGCGCCTGGCCGTAGGTGTCGTGGAAGTGGCCGCTGATGTGGTCGATGTCGTAGTGCGCGAGCGTGGCTTCGATCGCCGCCTGCACCTGCCGCGGCGTGCCCACGCCGATGGTGTCGGCCACGTCCACCCGCTCGACGCCGATGCCTTTCATGAGGCCGGCAAGGTAGGCGACGCGCTCGGGCGCGATCGCGCCCTCGTAGGGGCAGCCCACGGTGCAGCTCATGGCGCCGCGCACCGCGATACCGGCGGCCTTGGCGGCGGCCACGACCGGCGCAAAACGCTCGATGCTCTCGGCGATCGAGCAATTGATGTTCTTCTGACTGAAGGCCTCGCTTGCCGCGCCGAAGACGACGATTTCGTCGGGCCGGTCGCGCAGCGCCGCCTCAAAGCCCTTGAGGTTGGGCGTGAGCACCGAGTAGCGTACCCCGGGCGCGCGCCGCAGGCCCTGCATGACTTCGTGGTTGTCGGCCATCTGCGGCACCCACTTGGGGCTGACGTAACTCGTGACCTCGATTTCCTTCAGGCCCGCAGCCTGCAGGCGATGCACGAGTTCGATCTTGACGGCGGCGGGGACGGGCTGCTTTTCGTTTTGCAGGCCGTCGCGCGGGCCGACGTCGATGAGGCGGACGTGGCTGGGCAAGGACATGGCGGGACCTCCGGGGTCAGCTTGGGGTTTGCAGCCGCAGCAATTCCGCGCCCTCGGCCACCTGATCGCCGGGCGCGTAGAGCAGTTCGACGACGACGCCGTCGGCGGGCGCGGTCAGCGTGTGCTCCATCTTCATCGCCTCCATCACGGCGAGCGTCTGGCCTTGGCGCACGGTGTCGCCCGGCTGCACCGCAAACGACACCACCTTGCCCGGCATCGGCGCGCTCAGCCGCCCGCCTTCGCTCGGGCCTTCGCCGGCATGGGCGAGCGCGTCGATTTCGACGATCTGCGTGGCGCCGAGGTCGCAAAACACATGCAGGGTTTCATCGCGGCCATAGACCCAGTAGCGGCGCCGCTCGCCCGCATAGCGGATGTCGAGCGCATCGCCGCCGGCGGGCGCGACTTCCAGCCGGTCGCGCAGCTCGCCCAACGCGAGGCTGTGCGATCCGTCGTGGTGGTAGTGCAGCGTCGCATCGAGCGTGGCCTCGCCAAAAGCAAAGCGGATCGAGCGCTGCCACTCACCCCAGGCGCGCCAACCGTCGCGTCGGCTGAACGGGTCGTGGTCTTCGAGCGCGGCCTCGCGGCGCAGCGTGTGCGCCACCGCGGCGGCCACGGCCCGGGTCGCGCCGACGCGCTCCTGGCCGAACAGATGCTCGGCCTCGCGCGCAATCAGCGCGGTGTCGAGCTCGGCCCGGCGGAAGGACGCGCTGGCAGCCACCAGGCGCAGAAACTGCACGTTGGTCGCCACCCCCACGATGTGCGTGGCCGCAAGCGCCGCATCGAGCCGCGCGAGCGCCTCGTCGCGCGTGGCGCCGTGCACGATGAGCTTGGCGAGCATCGAGTCGTAATAGGGGCTGACGACATCGCCTTCGCGCACGCCCGAATCGATCCGCACCGGCTGCACCCCGAGCACCGCCGCGCCCACCGGCGGCTGAAACGCCACCGATTCCGGACCACGGTACACCTCGAGCCGGCCGGTGGCCGGCAGGAACTGCCGGTCCGGGTTTTCGGCGCACAGGCGCGCCTCGATCGCATGACCGTGGATGCGCAGCTCCTCCTGCCGGCGCGGCAGCGGCTCGCCCGCGGCCACGCGCAACTGCCACTCGACCAGGTCCAGCCCGGTGATGGCCTCGGTCACGGGATGCTCGACCTGCAGCCGGGTGTTCATCTCCATGAAAAAGAATCGGGCCCCCACGCCCCCCGAGGGGGCCTTCGCGCCTTGGGACGGCGCGGCGGCGCTCATACCCTCTGCGACTCGGCCGTCCTCGAGACCGTAGCCCCCGGGCTGCTCGACGATGAACTCGACCGTACCGGCACCGACATAGCCCACAGCGCGGGCTGCGGCCACCGCCGCCAGGCCCATTTGCTGGCGCAGCTCGGCCGTCATGCCGGGCGCGGGGGCTTCTTCGAGCAGCTTTTGATGCCGGCGCTGCACCGAGCAGTCGCGCTCGAACAGATAGACATAGTGGCCGTGGGCGTCGCCAAAGACCTGGATTTCGATGTGCCGCGGGCGCTGCACGTATTTCTCGATCAGCACCGCATCGCTGCCAAAGCTGCTGCGGGCCTCGCGCTGGCAACTCGCGAGCGCCGCAGCGAAGTCCTCGGCGCGCTCGACCACCCGCATGCCCTTGCCGCCACCGCCAGCGCTGGCCTTGATGATGACAGGGTACCCAATCGCGTCGGCCTCGGCTTGCAGCAGCGCGGCGTCCTGGTTCGCGCCGTGGTAGCCCGGCACCAGCGGCACGCCGGCGGCCTCCATCAGCCGCTTGGACTCGGCCTTGAGGCCCATGGCCTCGATCGCTTCGGGCGGCGGCCCGATGAACACCAGGCCGGCTGCGGCGCAGGCCCGTGCGAAGGCGGCGTTTTCACTCAAGAAGCCGTAGCCGGGATGGATGGCCTGCGCACCGGTGGCGCGCGCCGCGTCGATGATGCGCTGCCACTGCAGATAGCTCTCCTGCGGGGCGCTGCCGCCGATGTGCACCGCCTCATCGCAAGCGGCGACATGCTTGGCCTGGGCATCGGCGTCCGAATACACGGCCACGGTGCGCACACCCATGCGCCGCGCAGTGGCGGCCACGCGGCAGGCAATTTCCCCGCGGTTGGCGATCAGGATTTTTTGAAACATCGGTGTTCCTTGGGCGTCAGGGGCGTTGCCATAAAGACAGCCATCGGCTGGGGTCAACCGGCCAGCCAGGCGGGTTTACGCTTGTCGAGAAATGCCTGCACACCCTCACGGCCTTCGGCGCTGGCGCGGATGTCGGCGATCGATTCGACCGTGGCGGCAATGAGCGCGTCGTCGATCGGTTGCGCCGCCACGCGGCGCACCAGCGCCTTGCACGCGCGCACGGCCGCCGGGCCCGCACCGGTGAGGGCGCGCACGATGCCTTGCACGTGCACATCGAGCGCCTCGGGCGCCACGACCGCGTGGACGAAGCCGATGCGCAGCGCCTCGGCAGCGTCGAAGCGCTCGGCGGTGAGGAAGTAGCGCTGTGCGGCACGAGGCCCCATGGCGCGGATCACATACGGGCTGATGGTGGCGGGAATGAGCCCCAGCCGCACTTCACTGAGGCAAAAGCCCGCCGTGTCCGCCGCGACCGCGATGTCGCACGCGGCGACGAGCCCCATGCCGCCGGCATACACATCGCCCTGAATGCGCGCGACGGTGGGCTTGGGACATTGGTCGATCGTGCGCAGCATCTCGGCCAGCGCGGCGGCATCGGCCAGGTTCTCCTCGCGCGTGTAGCCAGCCATGCGGCGCATCCAGTTCAGGTCCGCCCCGGCACAAAAGGCTGGGCCCTCGGCGGCGAGCACGATGGCCCGCACGTCCTCACGCATGCCCAGCGCGACGAAGGCTGCGCGGAGTTCGGCAATCACCTCGTCGTTAAAGGCATTGCGCAGCTCGGGCCGCGCGAGCGTGACGGTGGCGACGGCTCCCTCGACGCCGATGCTCAAGTGTCTCGATGCGTTCATCGCAAAGCCTCCTGGTGTGCGGGCAGTGACAAGCGGCGGGCGCGGGCGTGCATGTCCCGGGTGCTCACATGCGGAACAGGCCGAAGCGGGTGTCGGCGATCGGCATGTTGCGCGCCGCCGAGAGGCCGAGCGCCAGCACGCGGCGGGTGTCAGCCGGGTCGATGATGCCGTCGTCCCACAGCCGCGCGGTCGCGTAATACGGGTGGCCCTGGGCTTCGTATTGCGCTTTGATCGGGGCCTTGAAGGCGGCTTCTTCCTCAGCGCTCCAAGTGCCGCCCTTGGCCTCGATGCCGTCGCGCTTGACGGTGGCGAGCACGCTCGCGGCCTGCTCGCCGCCCATGACCGAGATGCGCGCGTTGGGCCACATCCAGAGGAAACGCGGCGAATACGCGCGGCCACACATGCCATAGTTGCCCGCGCCGAAACTGCCGCCGATGATGACGGTGAACTTCGGCACCGCGGCGGTGGCGACCGCCGTCACCATCTTGGCGCCATGGCGCGCAATGCCTTCGTTTTCGTACTTGCGCCCGACCATGAAGCCGGTGATGTTCTGCAGGAACACCAGCGGGATTTTCCGCTGGCAGCACAGCTCGATGAAGTGCGCGCCCTTGAGCGCCGACTCGCTGAACAGGATGCCGTTGTTGGCGATGATGCCCACGGGCATGCCTTCGATGCGCGCGAAGCCGCACACCAGGGTGGTGCCAAAGCGCGCCTTGAATTCGTCGAACTCGCTGCCGTCGACGATGCGGGCGATGATCTCGCGCACGTCGAAGGGCTTGCGGGTGTCGGTGGGAATGACACCGTAGAGCTCAATTGCTTCATATTTCGGAGCAACCGGTGTCCATTCCACGCTGGGCTTGCGGCCTTTTTGGTTCAAATTGGCGACCGCCGCGCGCGCCAGTGCGAGTGCGTGCAGGTCGTTTTGCGCCAGGTGGTCAGCGACGCCCGAGAGCCGCGTGTGCACATCGCCGCCGCCGAGTTCCTCGGCGCTCACCACTTCGCCCGTGGCGGCCTTCACGAGCGGCGGGCCGCCGAGGAAGATGGTGCCCTGGTTTTTGACGATGATGGTCTCGTC
>NZ_JAEMQB010000149.1:0-4320 GCF_022759015.1 Tibeticola sp.
AGCAGCGCCGCGCGAGTCGGTGAACACAGCGCCGTGGTGTGGAACTGGTTGTAGCTCAGCCCGCCCTTGGCCATTTTCTCCAGCGTCGGCATGTGGATCGGCCCGCCGAAGGCGCTGGGCTGGCCGAAGCCCATGTCGTCGCCCAGGATGATGCTGACGTTGGGCGCCTTGGCCGGAGCCTTGACCTCGAATCGCGGCGGCGCCTTGGCGTTGCGCGCGTCGAGCGTGGTGACCTTTGGATACGTCGGCTCCGGGATCGGCAGCACGCTGCGGTCCATCGGGGAACCCTCTTCCGCGGCGACGGGCGGCAACGCAAGCGGGCCCATCAGCAAGCAATAGAAGGTAACTGCCATCAGGTTTCGTATGCGTATGGTTTTCATGGTTGCATCCTCCTCAGTAGTAACTGCGTTGCGTGATACGAGTTACGGAATTCGTGATACGAGATTCACAGGACGCAGGACGCATCATGTATCTTGCCCCTTCCACGTCACTCCTTGATCATCCTGAACCATGGGCTCGGGGTCGGAACATTTTTTGAGTTCTTGGGCATGGCTCGGGCAATGTAGCGCCCGCGCCGCTGCCCGACTACTGCCCCTTAGGGAAGGTCGGCGAATGCTCGTCGAACACGCCCGCCTCCTGGACGAGGCGCGCGAGCTCGGCCGCCGATCGCACGTGAAGCTTGGTGGTAATGGCTGTGCGGTGAAGCTTCACCGTCCGCTCGTTGATGCCCAGGTCCGCCGCGATCTGCTTGTTCAACCTTCCCTGCACGACATGCTGCAGCACGCCGCGTTCGCGCTGGTCACCTTGTCTGCATGGAGCCGATAGCGAGGCAAAGTTAAAGGTATGCGATAGATATTGCTTGAATACTTGGTAGATACCATTTTGGAATGGTGGCATCACCACTCACCCGAGCAATGCCACCATGTCTAAAGAAGTGAAAATCTCGATCAAGATGGAGTCAGAATCCAGCGCAGCCACAAAATAAGCTTCACAGGAACGGATTGACCACCTTCAGCCGCTCCTCAAACACTTGCCCATTCTGCATATCTTCTGAATAGAGGGTATCGCATTCCGCCAACAGGGCCGCAGCCGCTATCAGCGCATCCCAGTTGGAAAGCTGGTAGCGGATGGCCAGTTCCCCGCTCTTGCGGATGGTGGCTTCATCGACGGGCAGCACATCAGTGCGCCGCATCACACTATCCGCAAAGGCGTAAGCCTTCTCGCGGTCAAATCCGAGTTTCCGCAAGCTGACGTTGATGGCTTCATTGATAACTTGCGCGCTTACGAGCGGGCGGGCCGCCACGATGTCGCGCGCAATCCCAGCCTTACGGATGTCCTGCCCGATGGTGTAGAGGACGATATTGGTGTCAGAGAAGCACTTTGCGGTCATAGCATTCGTCCCGGTTGAATGTGCCATCAAACACCGCACCGAACTGGTCGAATTCGCTCATGTCCGCAGTTGCCGCCTTTATCTGGGCGCGCTTGGCTTTGAGATAGCCGACAAAATCCAGTACCTCGCGCGCATCCGTTTCAGGCAGCGTCTGCACTTCCTCAACAATTTTTTCCATCGTGTTCATGCTCATGCTCCTTCACGCAGTTTTCTTGAGTTTCAATACATCCGCCGCCAAATTATAGCCCCTTAGGGAAGGTCGGCGAACGTTCGTCGAACACGCCCGCCTCCTGGACGAGGCGCGCGAGCTCGGCCGCCGATCGCACGTGAAGCTTGGTGGTGATGGCGGTGCGGTGAAGCTTCACGGTGCGCTCGTTGATGCCCAGGTCCGCCGCGATCTGCTTGTTCAACCTTCCCTGCACGACATGCTGCAGCACCCCGCGTTCTCGCGGCGTGAGGGCATCGAAGCGAGCGCGCAACTCGCGCAACCGGGCGCGCTCCGCGCGCTGGCGGGCATCGCGGGCCAGCGCGCGTTTCACCGCATCGAGGAGTTCCTCTTTGGGCGCGAGCTTGGTGAGAAAGTCTTCCGCGCCCTGGCGCATCGCCTGCACGGTTATTGGGATGTCGCCGTGACCGCTGAGGAAAATCACCGGCAGCATGTGCCCGGCCCGCGTCAGTGCCGCCTGCAGGTCCAGGCCGCTCAGGCCGGGCATCTGCAAATCCGCGATCACGCAGCCGGGCGTGTCGGCCAGTTGGGCGAGAAATTCTTCGGCTTTGGAAGATGCCCGCACCGTGTAGCCCGCCGCGCGCAGCAGCCGCGACACGGCCGTCAGGAAAGAAGCGTCGTCGTCGACGACATGCACCACGGGCGCGGATTCGCTCACGACGCTGTCGTTTCCGCCGCCACCGGGAGCGTAAACCGGAACGTCGCCCCCGCCTGCGCATTGTTCTCCGCCCAGATGCGCCCGCCGTGCGCTTCGATGATCGTGCGCGAGATGGGCAGCCCCATGCCCATGCCGTTTGCTTTCGTAGTGAAGAACGGCTCGAAGAGAAGCCCCAGCCTTTCCGGCGCGATGCCGTGTCCGCAGTCGCTCACCGCCACTTCGACGGTGTGCGCGCCGTCGCGCCGGGCTCGCACCGCCACCCGCCGCTGCTCGGCGGGTGCGCCGTCGACGGCATCCACCGCGTTGAGTACGAGGTTGAGCAGCACCTGCTGGAGGTGCACCCGGTCGCCCATCACCGCCGGCAGATCGGAGGCGGCCTCGATATCAAGCGTGACCTGGCGCACGGCCGCATTCGCGCGCGTGAGCGCCGCGACCGCGCCCAGCAGGTCGCCCTACGGCCAGCGCGCGTGGCTCGATGCTGCGTCGTTTGAGCATCCCTCGCAGCCGCTCGATCACGTCGCCCGCCCGCTGGTTGTCCGCGCGGATATCGGCGAGGATGGCGCGCAATTCGTCGAGGTCCGGCACTTCGTGTTGCAGGAAAAGCTCCGCCGCCTCGGCGTTGCGCAGGATCGCGCCGAGCGGCTGGCTCAACTCGTGCGCGAGCGCCGAAGCGAGTTGCCCCATCATCGAGACCCGGCCTACGTGCGCGAGCTGGCCTTGCAATTGTTGCAACTCCAGTTCCGAGCGGCGTCGCGCCGAGATGTCGAGCACCACGCCACGCATGAGAACCGGCTTGCCCGCGGAGTCACGCTCGGCCCGCCCGCGCGCCGCGATCCAGCGAATCTGCCCGTCGGGAAGCCGCACGCGATACTCCACGTCATAGTCACGGTCAGTCGCCAGCGAAATCTCGATGGCTTGCCGCACGGCATCACGGTCGTCGGAATGCAGCGCGCTCATGAAGCGCGGCAAGCTCAGGCCCTCCGACTCCGGGATGCCGAACAGCGAGCGGGTCTTGCTCGTAGCCCAGATCGTGTCGCGGGCGATGTCCCAGGTCCACATCCCCAGGCCGGCAGCGCCGCTGGCGAGGTCCATGCGCCGCTCACCTTCCTGCACCTGGCGGCCAAGTTCCACCGCGGCAATAACGTCAGCGTTCAATTCATATCCCATCGCGACCAGGATGGCCAGGTAGGCCCAACTGATCAGATAGGGCGTTTGCACGATTCCGCTCTCGATCAGAGCCCCATGCGCGCCCGCCGCCAGGATGGTAAACGTGACGCTGCCTCCGACGACGGCGGCACGCCGGCGCCCGCCGCGGCGCCACAGCCTCACCGAGGCATCCACTACGAAAACGAGCAGCACCAACACCCCCAGGTATGAGATCGCATTCCAGGGGTTGGGCACACCTTCGGCCACTTTATAGGTTGCACCGCCGAACGTCTCCACAGTTCTGAGCCCGGTGATCTTCAGATAATGGATGCTCGACCCTGGACCGAAGTCGTACATCCGCGCCACGGCAAACAGGCCGGGGCCCGCGAGCGCGAGCCACTTGTTTCCGGAGTCGAAGAATACCCAGATGAATGCCGCCAGCGATGCGATGATCACCCAGGACACGACACTCCCCCAGGGCAATATTGCCGCGAAGTGGGCCGGGCTGTCCGCGCGCATGAGCGCCAGTTCCACCCCGGCAATGCAGGCGACGGAAAAGGCGTTCAGGGAAAACAGCAGGCGGGCCGCTCGCGGGGGCTGGGCGACGCCGATGCTCAAGTTGATCAAGCCCAGCGTGAGGGACGCAGCGGCCACCATCGGCCAGGCAACGGTGATCCAGTTCATGGTCGGTGCCTCACTGCAGAGCCGGGGGTGGAACAACCACGCGGCGAATCGCTTCGAGTACTTCGCTTCCGGAATCCGACTTGCGGAAGTAGCCGGCGCAGCCCGACGCGTACGCCTGCTCGCGTGCCTGGGGATCGTCGTGAGCGGTGATGAAGATAGCGGGAGCCGCTATCCCCGCAGGGGCCAGCTGCTTCTGCAACTCGAGCCCCGACATCC